>DAOWEW010000229.1 GCA_030638305.1 Desulfobacteraceae bacterium | reverse complement strand
GGTGCTTTTTGACACTGCATATACGGGCTATCTCTCACGCCCAATAATACATATTGTTAAAATAGCAACAATTTCAATAGGTTAAAAAATAAACCTTTGGGAAAATGTAAATATAATCACGCAATACTGTTCGATATACCCAAAATTATTCCTTGTAACTCATTGAAATAACAACAGAAGGGGTTAGCCGAATATTTACCAAAAGTTGATGGAATAGCGAGCTATTTCAATATGTTTGGGATTTGAGCCTGGATTTGAGATTGGACAAAGGCGGCCTGAAGCTGTGATGTATAGTTGGGGAAGTTATTTCGTCCACGTTCCTAAGGTTTGTTGACCGTCCATCTTCTGATTGGCCTCTGACGAAATTCTTGACATCTTCATTTTTTTCAGTCCTTCCTGAGCTCTATGGGATCAGAGGTCAGGGAACAGGTGTCGGAGGAGCAGGGTTTATGATAAGAATTTCTTTAAAAATTGTCCGGTGTAAGATTCATTAATTTTTGCTATTTCTTCGGGGGTTCCGCATCCGATAATATTTCCGCCTTCATCGCCGCCTTCGGGGCCAAGATCTATTAAGTAATCGGCTGATTTGATAACCTCCATGTTATGTTCAATTACAACAACTGTATTACCTGCATCTACAAGTCTGTTAAGCACATGAAGAAGTTTTTGTATATCATCAACATGAAGGCCGGTCGTAGGTTCGTCAAGTATGTATATTGTTTTTCCCGTACCTTTTTTGCTGAGTTCGCGTGCCAGCTTGACACGCTGAGCTTCTCCTCCTGACAGGGTGGTAGCGGGCTGGCCGAACCGGATGTAACCTATACCGACATCAACAAGTGTTTGTAATTTTGACCGTATGCTGGTTATATTCTTAAAAAACTTAAGTGACTGATTTACAGTCATATCAAGAACATCTGCTATATTTTTGCCTTTGTACCTGACTTCAAGGGTTTCGCGGTTGTATCTTTTTCCATGGCACACATCGCATGCAACATAAACATCCGGCAGGAAATGCATTTCTATTTTTATTATTCCATCACCTTTACACGCCTCACATCTTCCCCCTTTAACATTGAAGCTGAAACGGCCCGGCTTATAGCCCCGCATTCTTGCTTCAACTGTTCTTGAAAAAAGTTCTCTTATAAAAGTAAATACACCTGTATAAGTTCCAAGATTGGAGCGGGGCGTTCTCCCGATTGGAGATTGATCAATATTAATTACTTTATCAATGTGTGCAAGTCCAACTACATCTTTGTGCTTTCCTGACGGTATCCTGCTGTGATATACCCGCTGGGCAAGAGAGCGGTAAAGTGTCGAAAGGACAAGGGTTGATTTTCCGGAGCCGGATACACCTGTTATACAGATAAAGCAGCCAAGAGGGAATTCCACATCAATATTCTTGAGATTGTTTTCAGAAGCTCCTTTGATTACTATCTTTTTTCCCTGAAGTTTGCGCCTTTTTGCCGGAATTTCAATTTTTTTACGGCGGGAGAGATAAAGGCCGGTCAATGAATTTTTATCATTCAGAAGTTCTTCCGGTGTTCCTGCAAATACTATCTGACCGCCGTTAATGCCGGCACCCGGGCCCATATCTATTACATAATCAGAAGCCAGGATTGTTTCTTCATCGTGCTCTACAACGAGAATGGTATTTCCCTGATCACGCATTTGCAGAAGTGTTTTAATAAGGCGCAGGTTATCCCTCTGATGAAGGCCGATACTTGGCTCATCCAGAACATACAGAACCCCTGTTAATTTCGATCCGATTTGCGTTGCAAGACGTATTCTCTGGCTTTCTCCGCCTGAAAGAGTACATGCCGACCTGGCAAGAGTAAGATATGACAGGCCGACATTGTCAAGAAAGCCAAGTCGTTCAATAATTTCTTTTAGAATTCTTTTAGCAATGATCTTTTTTTTGCCGGAAAGCTCCAGATTTTTTAAAAAAACATATGCTTCTTTCACAGTAAAAGCTGTTATCTCAGATATGGTAAGTCCGCCGACTTTTACGGATCTGCTCCCTTTATTCAGTTTTGTCCCCTGGCATTCCTGACAGGCGCGGAAACTCATATAGTTCTTAATTCCCTCTCTTGTCGAGTAAGAATCCGTTTCTAAGTAACGCTTTTCTAATTTTGGTATTATGCCTTCAAATGGTTTTCTGTAGTTAAAACGGCGATTGTTCCGTTCAAAATAAAATGATATCTCTTCATCTCCTGATCCGTAAAGAAGAATATTTTTAAAATTATCCGGCAAATCTTTATAAGGTGTATAGATGTCAACGCCATAATGAATGGTCAAAGCATCAAGAAATTCAAAAAAATGAACTGAATTTCTGTTGGCCCACAAGGCAACTGCACCCTCTCTTAAAGATAGTTCGTGATTCGGAATTATCAGGTCGTTATCAAATACATTGATTGAACCAAGGCCGTCACATTTTGGGCATGCGCCTTGTGGAGAATTAAAGGAAAAACTTGCAGGTGTAAATTCAGGATAGCTTATGCCGCAAGTTATACAGGCCGCTTTTTCGCTGAACAGAACAGGTTCTTCACCCGAAACATCAACTATAGCCAAGCCGTCTGATTGAGATATTGCCAGCTCTAAAGAATCTGCAAGCCTGTTTTTAATATTTTTTTTAACAATCAGGCGATCGACAACAACATCAATAGTATGTTTTTTATTCTTGTTCAGCTTGTCAATATTTTCTATTTCAAACGTTTTGCCGTTGACACGTATGCGAGCAAAACCATCTTTTTTAAGACGCTTTAAAAGTTTTTCATGGGTTCCTTTCTGGCCGGCAACAAGAGGGGATAAAATAATGATTTTGGTCCCTTCAGGCATTGACATGACTTTATCCACGATCTGATCAAGCGTTTGCGAAGTAATGGGCTTTCCGCATTTATAACAGTGGGGCGTACCTGTTCTGGCAAAAAGAAGACGAAGATAATCATAAATTTCCGTTACTGTCCCAACAGTTGATCTTGGGTTATGACTCGCTGTTTTTTGTTCAATTGCAATGGCAGGCGAGAGACCCTCAATCAGATCAACGTCCGGTTTATCCATACGTTCCAAGAACTGACGTGCATAAGTAGAAAGAGATTCAACATACCTGCGCTGTCCTTCTGCATAAAGGATATCAAAAGCAAGTGTTGATTTGCCCGAGCCCGACAAACCCGTTATAATAACTAATTTATTTCTGGGTAGTTCGACGTCTATATTTTTCAGGTTATGCTGC
>DAOWEW010000018.1 GCA_030638305.1 Desulfobacteraceae bacterium | reverse complement strand
GTATTTAGCTATACCTTATCAATGCTTGAGCCGTATGAGGTGAAAGTCTCACGTACGGTTCTGAGGGGACTGGGGACTGGCAACAGTCCCCGGTTACCCGACACACCAAAAGCCCGCGCGTTTTTAGCCTTTGCTATTTTCGGTATAAAACGTCGCTTATGCGAAGTCATCATTAGCTTTTGGTGCAGGTGAGCTCCACGTTGGGGTGCACAAAAGAGAATGGAAGCAAATACTGTTACGTTAATAATCGGCTTATCGGGCATTGGGGCCACTTTGATAGCAAGCGGCTTGGGCATCTATTTCACCGCAAAAGCTCGAAGTAGTTCACTCAGGGAAGCCCTTTTTAAAAAGCAACTAAACATAATTACACGAATAATGCATAGGCAAGGACGATTTAGGGTGTTTGCTACTATTCTATCCGAAGAGAACGGTACCTATAAAATTCAAGCAAGGGAGGATATTGGGGATTGTACTAAGGATTTTTCTGAAATCCAGGAAAAAGGCGCCGCTATACTACCAACTGAACTTTGGGTTGAAGTGAAAAGGCTGAATGACCATATGACGAAGGTTCTCGTCGTTTACGATGAAGGGAAAGGCATCTCTGAAGGCAGCTATAAGACCCTTGTTGCTATGATGGCTAAAATTGGTTTGTTAGCACGCACTGTTATTGGCACTGACGAGCTTACTGAAGAAGGTCTTAGGATTTTTTCAAGCAAAGAAAATTACGAGAACCTTGCTAATATGGAGATAGAACATTTTACAAAAATGCATGAAGAGGCAAATGCCTGACCAAACAAATTCAGCCGACGCAAAAAACCGCAGGTGGCGAGAGATTGGTAAATCTGATAAGTTGCTTGAAATGAAAAGCAGTAAGGGTGACGTATGTACATCAGCAGATTGGATTGGGACGACTATCGCATTGAACATATTGCTCAACACAATGTGGAACCAGATGAAGTCTGGGAAGTCTGCGAAGACCCGTTGCATTTAGCTCGCCGTCAAGGACATAACCGCTATCGTGTTTATGGGCAAACAGCAGACGGGCGTTACTTATTTGTTGTCTTGGAGCATATCAAAGGCACAGTAAGTACCCGAGCAATAGTTTTTCGGTATGAACTTAAGCAAAGTTAATTCGGAATTTTTTGCCGATATTTTTCAAAATATTTTCAACCTCATTGACTAAATCTTTTAAAGAATTATAGGCTGAAAAAGGTAACCATTTATATTTAATAAATCGCCAAAGAATTTCAATAAGATTTAATTCAGGAGAGTAAGGAGGTAATCTTTTAATAAAAAATCCTTTTTCTTCCCATTTTTTTATATTTTTATTAAATGCTTTACTGGTATGGGTTGAAGCATTATCAATAATAACAACTGTTTTTTTGTTATAGTGTTACTAAAGGAATCAAAACATGCTATAACAACATCACTATTTATTGAACCCTCAAACATAAAAGATTCAAACTGATTGTCAGTATTGAGAAATCCTAAAACATTGATACGCGGACTTCTGGAACTCGGAATTTCAATTGTTTCACCAATTGGCTGCCATGCATAAGGCACTGTTGGTGTAAGATCAAAACCAGTTTCATCAAAATAATAAAGATCAATTTCTCCAGATTGTTCTTGTCCTTTTAATTCTTGGATTTCTTTTTTCGCTTGTTCAAATTCTTTTTTATCTCGCTTGGATTTAAGAGATTTTCTGATACGTTTCCACTTTAATTTAAATGCCTTAGCTAAACGTTTTAATGTCCAATCGCTTACAATTTTGCCTGTTTTCTGGGCCAATTTTTCTTTTACGATTTTGATGGACTGTGGATATTGTTTGATCAGATCTTTGACAATTTCTTTTTCATTTTCCGTTAATTTTGCAGGTCTTCCATTTCTATGAAGATCGAATAAACCATTACAATTAGACAATTCCCAACGGTCAATCCATGATGAAACAGAATCTCTATCTACCTGAAAAATATCGACAATTTTATTTATACTAAATCCTTTTGCACTTAGTATAATACTGTGTGCTCGGTTACGAACGCGTGAAGATTGATTGTTTTTTATAATATCCTCTAATCCTAATATTTCATCTTCCGTTAATGGGGATACAAATTTTATAGATTTCATGATAAAAACCTTTCAATAATTATGTTTTAGCAAAAAATCTATAGTATTGTGATTATTTTGAAATTGTCAATATACCGAAAAACTTTTGCACAGGTACTTATATAAGCCCATCACCACACGAAATATGACTGACCGTGAGAAACGAAACTTTAGGAGACTGCAAAAATGAAAGAGTTGCAAGCGCCAGAATTCAAGACTTATGAGGAGGAAACTGCGTTTTGGGATAACCTTGATACTGCTGATTTCATGGCAGACGATGGGGAGTGGTTTCGTTTTGATACGCCGCACAAGCGAGCGATTCGTGTTGCGATTCTCCCCGAAGTCGCGGAAGAACTCATGAAAAGTGCCCATGCACAAGGAATATCCATTGAGACGATAGTGAATGTTTTTTTGATTGAGCGCATACAGAAATCGGCCGTGACAAGCTAAGGAATGGCAATTCCGCTCGTTGCCTATAGGAAACGAAGAGCACCTAACCTGTCGTTTCAGCTGGACTGGTAGGGTCGTGCGGCTTTAGCCTTTGCGATATTTTGGTGTTTCCGTTTTAATGCTTAATGAGCTTCGTATTCCTCCAGGCAATATGCTTGAGTCATTATCAAGAAGCCGCAAGGGGCAACACAGCATTCGAATTAATGATCAATATCGTATCTGTTTCCAATGGAGAAACAACTGTCCCATTAATGTTGACATCACAGATTATCATTAACAATATATATTCAGGAGGTTAAAATGATACGCATACCAACACACAGATCCCCAACACACCCTGGCGAGATGTTGTTGGAGGAATTTTTAAAGCCCATGAGCCTTACTCAAAGGGAGTTAGCAAACGCCATTCATGTTTCTTATCAGCGAATTAATGAAATCATAAATGGCCGCAGAGGAATAACACCCAGTACAGCTTTAAGGCTTGCCAAGTTTTTCAGACTGTCAGCAGACTTTTGGATGAATCTTCAGCTCAGATGGGACATTTATTTTGCAAAGCAATCCGAATCAATTGAGTTAAAAGATATAAAGCCGTTGCCAGTTTCAAAATCATATTCAAGTAACAGCAGTGCCCAACCATCTGCACTTGACCGCAGAAGCCGTGCCGCTTTAGAATAATTGTTGTTTTACGACAGTTCGTCGCTTTTTTGATAGTTTTTCGGATAGCGTCTGCGGCAGGTGAGCAGTACGTTAGCTTAAAGGAGGACTGAGTTGACTCCAAAGGATTTATACCATTTTTGCAAACAATTATGACTGAATCAAAGATTGAAAAAATTATTACTATAAAGGAAAACCTGGAGCGGGTTCTTGATAATCTTAAGGATGGAATTATAGCTCATGATATAAAAAGGCGTATATTTTTTTTCAACCATGAAGCTGAAAGAAT
>DAOWEW010000030.1 GCA_030638305.1 Desulfobacteraceae bacterium | reverse complement strand
CGCATTAATGCGACTTCAACGTCTCTCGAAGCAACCATCATCAGGTCAGCCAGCTCATCAATAATTATAACAATCTGCGGAAGTTTCTCGGGAGCATTTTCTTCTTCTGTTTTTCCTTTTTCCCTCGCTATTGTTTGATTGTACTGTTTTATATTTTTCGCTTTTTTGTCTGCAAACAACTTATATCTATTTTCCATCTCCCGGACAGCCCAGAAAAGAGCATTGGTTGCTTTTTTTACATCAGCAACAACAGGGGTTATAAGATGTGGAATTCCATCATAGCCTGAAAGTTCGATCCTTTTTGGATCAATCATTATAAGTTTTACTTCATCAGGATTTGCTTTGAATAAAAAACTGCAAATCATGGCATTCAGAGCTACACTTTTGCCTGCGCCGGTTGCACCTGCAATTAGAAGATGCGGCATTTTATCCAGTTCCGCTACTACAGGGTTTCCTATTATATCTTTGCCAAGGCAGATTGTAAGTTTTGACTTTGATTTTTCAAACTCGTCTGAACTGATAATTTCTTTTAGTCTTACAGTTTCTCTTGTCTCATTAGGAATTTCAATGCCGATAGCTGCTTTTCCCGGGATAGGCGCTACAATCCTGATACTTATCGCACGAAGAGCGAGAGCAAGATCATCAGTAAGGCCGACTATTTTGCTGATTTTTATACCGGGAGCGGGTTCATATTCAAAAGTTGTAATAACAGGTCCCGGCATAATAGTAGCGACTTTCCCTTGCACACCAAAGTCTTCAAGTTTTTTTTCAAGCACTTTCGACAGCATTCTTAGATTTTTATCATCAGCAGAGGCGGATCTTATTTCAGGATCTTCAAGCAAATTAACAGACGGAAGCTGAAAGCTTTTTTCAGCCTTCATGAAGTCAAAAACATCCTGTTTTGGAACCGGCAATTCCCTGATCGGCCGGGATTCTATTGTCTTTATTTTTATTTCGCGGTCATTTTTTTTGTTATACGCTTTTTTTCTTTTTGATTGATTTTGGGCTTTTTTTCTTCGTTCGTTCAATATTATGATTAATTTTTTTGTGCTTTTTACTGCATTTATAATCAGATTCCGGAATCGTTTCAAAAAGATGATTAAAGAAAAACCTGTGGCCATGATAAAACCAATAAGCCACATAAGGATAAGTATAACGGAGCTGCCTGTATGATTTGTATATTTGACAAGAAATGATTTGATGGGGATGCCGATTATACCGCCGGATGAAAATTTGCTTCCAAAAATCATGAAGTGGTTTTGCTGTGATGCAAGAAGGCTTCCGGTAGAGATAATAAGAATAATTCCACCGGCCATTATCAGGATAATAGTTTTCCCATGGTAGTCACCAAAAAAATGTACGCTGGATAAAAGAAATAATATCGGTATCCAGAGCGCTCCCAGCCCAAACAGCCCGATTAAAATACTTGAGACGTGGGCTCCAAATATTCCGAACAGGTTGTGAACATTCCCTGCCGCCTTTGCATTATGAATTGAGGGATCTTCAGGGCTGTAGGATAAAAGACTGCCCAGTGTGAAAATTAATAGGAAAAAGAGGAAAATACCGATAATTTCTTTGCGCATAATTTTTTTAAAACAAAATGCTATACATTGAACCCAAAACCTTGAACCCTGAACCCTAATTACACTTCTATAATAAAAGGTAATATAACCGGACGACGCCCTATTGTAAAATAAAAATATTTCTTTAGAGCCGTCTGCATCCGAGATTTGATTTTATCAGTTCTGTCAGGAACATCAGGACCTATTTCTTCTAAAACTTCAAGTATTACGCACTTTGCGTCTTCGAGAATATGTCCTGTTTCCATCTCAAATACAAAACCATGTGAAACGATTTCCGGGCCATGCACAATTATTCCTGTTTCTTCGTCAAAAACCATGTTAACTACAACAAAACCATCTCTTGATAGCAGACGTCTTTCTTTTAGTACACTTCTTCCGACATCACCGACTCCTTTCCCGTCAATAAGCACCCGGCCGGTCATGATTTTGTCGAGAACTCTTCCTCCATTTTCATCAAATTCAATTACATGGCCGTTTTCAGCAAGAAGTATTTTGTTTTTTGCGACGCCAACCTGTTCGGCAAGCCGAGTGTGCAGAATCAGGTGCCGGTATTCACCGTGTATCGGAATAAAATGTTCAGGCTTGGTAAGGTTTATCATTAGTTTTAATTCTTCTTGAAAAGCATGGCCTGATACATGAATGTCCGAAATCTTTTCATAAATAACGTCAGCACCTCTTTTGTAAAGATTGTTTATAATGTTTGAAATAGCTTTTTCATTTCCGGGAATGAATTTTGATGAGAAGATGACTGTATCGCCTTCCTTGATTTTTATTTGTTTATGGATGCCTCTGGCCATACGGGCCAAGGCCGACATGGGTTCACCCTGGCTGCCGGTTGTTATTATTATTATTTCATCGTCTTTAACGTTATTAATTTGTTTAATACCAATTTCCATTTTCTCAGGAATATGGATGTATCCAAGATCTTTCGCAATATTTGTACTAACCTCTATACTTCTGCCGTTAATTAGTACTTTACTTCTTTTTGATCTCGCAATATTAACTATTTGCTCTATCCTTGCGACATTTGAAGCAAAAAGAGCGACAATGATACGCCCCTTGCTTTCCGCAATTATTTTTGCCAGTGTTTCACCTATTTTCTTGTCGGAAATAGTATGGCCTTCCTTTTCCACATTTGTGGAATCTGACAGCAGCGCAAGGACTCCCTCATCGCCACATCTCGCGAACTTGTTTAAATCGGTCATTACGCCATCTACTGGCGTATGACTGATTTTAAAATCGCCTGTGTGTACAATAAGCCCATAAGGAGTTTTAATGGCAATCCCTATGCCGTCTACAACGCTGTGACTTACACGAATAAACTCAAGCTCGAAAATTCCTATCACAAGTTTTTTTTCATGAGAAATTTCATGGAGAAAAGTTGATGAAAGAAGACCATGCTCTTCAAGCTTGTGCTTTACCATTCCAAGCGTAAAACGAGTTCCGAAGACCGGAGCATTTATTTCTTTAAGCAGATAGGGCAGAGCTCCAATATGATCTTCGTGAGCATGAGTTAAAACAATTCCTGCAATTTTGGACTTATTTTCTTTCAGGTAATTAAAATCAGGTATAACATAATCAACACCAAGCATATGATCTTCAGGAAACATAAGGCCTGCATCAATCACAAAAATAGTATCCCCGTATTCAAAGGCCATCATATTAAGACCGATTTCTCCCAACCCTCCCAATGGGATTATTTTCAATTTCACAATTTACCTCTTTTCCCTTTCTCAAAAGATTCGCAAATGATATTTCTTGTTTTTTTCAGAAGATCGTTCCTGGTTTTTCTATTATAATTTTTTGTTTCAATTGGTTCTTTGATTTCTATAATAACATTCCCTGGCTTTACAAGGATTTTATCCTTAGACATGATAGGCCATGTTCCATGTATTATTACAGGAACTATCGGAGCTCCGGATTCAACAGCTAAAACAAATCCGCCGTTTTTAAATGGTCCGATATTACCATCTTTGCTGCGTGTACCCTCGGGATAGATTAATACGGAAACTCCTTCCCGAATATTTTTCGCAGCCTTTTTTAAGCTTTTAAAAGCAGCCCTGCGATTTGATCTGTCAATATTAATATGTCCTACTCTGTGCATTGCGTTACCGAAAATCGGTATCTTAAAAAGTTCTGCTTTTGCAACCCATCTGAACTTAAAAGGAAAATAAGCCAGTGCAACAGGAATGTCAAAATTGCTTTGGTGGTTAGACATATATATATAAGACCTGTCAGGTCGTATATTATAACTGCCCTGAACGGTTACTTTAATGCGGCTGACGGCAAGTACAAATTTTGCCCATGTTTTTGTAATATTATAAGGCAAATCACTATTTTTAGTGATAAGCGATGTAATTATGGTCAGGCTGCTTAAAAAAATTGTAGCGGGAAGAGTAAATATTGCAATAATCAGGGTGCGTATCATATATATCAAGTACCGTGATTTATAAATCAGGGATTAAGGGTCAGAGAACCGGGACGTGGATCAAAGATTTGTATCCGGATACCTATGCTATTATTTCCAGTTTTGTAAATATTGAGTCAATAAACCGAATAATCCAGTTGCGCTGGGCTTCGGTTGCATAGCTTATACAATTACATCGTATTATATTTCTGGATCTTACAAGAAGTTCACAGGATACACTGGCAGGATTTATGTTTATTGCAAAATAAAATGGCTGGCACTCTTTATGTTCTGCCTGAATATCGGTTAGAATATTTTTATCAAGCTCTATCCGGTATATTCCGTCCATCTTTGAATGATCAAGATTCTCATTTAGATAAGTCTTAATCTTTTCGTATTCTCCAAGCCTTAGCTCATCAACAATATATTGTTTCATAATATTGTATAAGTTAGCATAGTTTATTTTAGCTTGCAACCTAAATCCTGCAAGTGTCGAGATCCGAATATCTTTAAGGAACGTGGACGAATTAACTTCCACAAGTAGGCAGCATAAAGCTGTGATGCATAGTTGTGTAAGTTATTTCGTCTACGTTCCTGACCTATCCAGTCAATAAGTATTCCATGTCAAGCAGGATTTTGATTCCTCCTTCCATTTTAGCCATACCTAAAATGTAACCCGTATCAAGGTTTATACCAAAGGATGGTGCATCCTCGATTTCTGAAGCCTTTATATCCAGCACCTCAGTAACTGAATCTATCGCAATTCCCATGTTGATGGTTTTTTTATTGGTTTCAAACTCTAAAATAATAATACAGCTTCGATCATTGTATTCAATTTCTTCCATTCCGAACCTTAACCTTAGATCCATCACCGGAATCACTTTATCTCTGAGATTAATGACTCCTTTGATAAAAGGAGGAGATGCAGGAATTGTTCTAAGAGGAATCATCCTGATGACTTCTTTGGTTTTCGAAATATCAATACCGAATTCTTGATTGCCCAGTGGAAATGTCAAGTATTTTCCTTCCGCACCCAACATGGTTTTTACTGACTTTCCTTTCTTTATTGTTCTGCATTGTAAAATCTCAAGAGCAACAGCACCTTCATCGTGAAGCTTTGATGGCAAACTGTCGGTTTTTCTATCTTTACAGGCAGCATCGGCAAATCGTGTATCAACAAATTTCTCTAACTCAATCAATGACCCGATCCCCATATTTTTGACCATGTATTGTTGCATTATGTCCAAATCTTCAATGCCGGGATATAAATCTCTTGTTTTGATCCCTTGCGGTTCTGTAAGCACATTTTTCAGAATAGGAATTTTTAATCCCAGGACTTTATTAGGATCTAAAAAGTCAACCGCTACTTCAGCGGCTATTTCCGGTTTGTTCTCAATAAACTTTCCGGCATGCACGAGCATTTCCGTAAATTCATAAACTGCATCTTTATAGGAATCAATAAAATCGTTCCGCATGGCCACTATGCAACATGGATGATTTTCCCAAAGTTGGCTGGAAAGAAACATCTGGTCGGCGATTCCCGCAGCAATTGCTTTTGTACCTAAAGGCTCCGCCACCATGAATCCACATGCCTCCGGATTACCGCGCAAAAATTCAAGCATATTAATCGGCGCCACAACTTCAAAACTAAGATCAATGGCTTTTTCTCCCACAATACCGGATTTAATGCCTATTTTACTGAAAAACATATGAGAAAGCATGTGGTGAATTGACATTTTATGTGGAATCAGGAAGGTCTTTTGCTTAAAAAAGTTCTGGAAAGGTTCAGTATATTCAATTTGTTTGTTGCGTACAAATATACTGCCATTCTTATGAGCAAGTAATATCAGTTTGATGGGAACGCCAAAATTAAACATGTCCATTGCTATCGGAGCCAAAATGCAAGCCGCATCAACCGTGCCTTTTGCCAGAGATTGTTTCACCGGATTCCAGCCGGACATGCATTGAGTTTCCAGTTCAAAGTATTTTGGAGTTACATCTCCTTTCTTAATGAGGTATTTTAATGCTCCCAGAATTAAATGGTCAGTAATCTGAATATGAGCAATTTTCAATCTTACCTTTCCTGCGGCAGTTTCTCTTGGAATACTTTTTTCTATGTCAGCGTTATCTTTCTTTTGTTTAATGCCGAGGGCCTCATTAATCTTTATTTTTAACTCATCAGCGTTAAAGGGCTTGGCGATAAAACCGCTTACCCCTGCATTGACAGCCTTATTTTCTTGCTTCATATCCCCTTCAGCGGTAGCCATAATAAAGGGAATGTTTTTAAATTTCTCATCAGCACGCACCCAAACCAAAAGTTCATAACCACCTTTCTCTGGCATATTCCAATCGCTGATTATTAAAGCAATATTTTTCTCCTCTTTGAGTTTTGCGATGGCCACGTTTCCGTTTTCAGCTTCAATGATCTTTTTAAATCCCAATCCTTTGAGTATTTTTAACTCAATTTTGCGCATGACCGCAGCATCCTCAACCAACAAGATGGTAATATCTTTTAGATCGGTATTCATTTCATCTCCTTCCGGAACTTTTTGTTATTTAGAGCCTATTTCAGTAGGCTATGTACACATGGTTCGTGCCCTTCCAACTGGCCTTTTGGGTCGCGCTCAGTCGCCTACTGAAATAGGCTCTTAGTGCCCTAACAGACTTCCTTGATTAACTCAACCTGTTTTCACAAGCACCGGCAATTCTAATCTCAAATCCCGAAAATATCAAAACAGCTTGCTATTCCATCAACTTTTGTGATTTGATTCAAATCTATGCGCCTGCATAGGGAAGTTATTTTTGTGCGAGCCCTTAGCGCCGGCAAGAGCGTTTCTTGAGCAACCGGCAACGAATGGAGAATATTTAAATGCATCATTTTAATTACATCAATAATGAGCTGTATTGCGAAGATGTTCCCATCAACTTGATTGCAGAAAAAGTAGGTACGCCTTTTTATTTATACAGCTATGCGACCTTGAAACGTCATTTTCTTACATTTAATGATTCCTTTGATGGAATAGACCGGCTTGTGTGTTTTTCTGCAAAAGCAAACACCAGCCTGGCGGTTTTAAAACTTTTTGCGGATCTTGGAAGCGGCCTTGATATTGTTTCAGGCGGTGAGCTTTACCGTGGTTTAAAAGCCGGTATTCCACCGGAAAAAATAGTTTATTCAGGTGTCGGAAAGCGCAAGGATGAGATTGATTATGCTCTTGATTCCGGGATACTGATGTTTAATATTGAGTCCATTGAAGAACTTGAGCTTATAAACGACAGGGCAAGGTTATTAAAAAAGAAAGCTCCTGTTGCCATTAGAGTGAACCCTGATGTTGATCCAAAAACCCATCCTTATATTTCGACCGGACTTGAGAAAAACAAGTTTGGAATTGATACTGAAACTGCAATTAAAGCTTATAAGATAGCTGACGGGCTTGAAAATATTAATGTTATCGGTATTGACTGCCACATAGGATCGCAGATTACAGAAGCAGAACCATTTAAAGATGCCCTTAACAGGATAAAAGTTCTGACAAATAAACTCAGGGAGCTCAATATTGATATTAAATATATTGATATGGGCGGGGGACTTGGAATAACCTATGATGATGAATCACCCCCGCATCCCGGTGAGTATGCAAAATCAATTATGCAGGCAATTGAAAATATGCGCGTAAAACTTATCCTGGAGCCGGGCAGAGTTATTGTAGGGAATGCAGGAATACTTGTTGCCAGGGTTCTTTACAGAAAGTCGGGGAAGGCAAAGAAATTCGTTGTAGTTGATGCAGGAATGAATGATCTGGTCAGGCCGACTTTGTACAACGCATTCCATGTCATCAAGCCTGTTGTTGAGCTTGAAGGTGAACAAATAGTTGCGGATGTTGTGGGACCTATTTGTGAAACAGGAGATTTTTTAGCAGTTGACCGAAAAATTGCCGATCTAAAGCAGGGTGATCTTCTTGCGGTGATGAGTGCCGGCGCTTATGGATTTGTGATGTCATCCAACTATTGTTCAAGGCTTAAGGTGGCTGAGGTTATGGTAAGGGATGATCAGTTTCATGTGATAAAGGCAAGGCAGAATTATGAAGATTTAATTAAAGGGGAGTCTATTCCGCCGTTTTTATAAAACTAAAATTAGAATGGGAATTTAATGGATCAGATTGCTTTTTACAAGATGAGCGGAAGCGGTAACGACTTTATTATTATTGATAACAGAAACAGAGTTGTTGACGAAAATAATTTGCAGAATTTTATCGACAGGGTTTGCCGCAGAAAAATATCTGTTGGCGCTGACGGCCTTATACTTGTTGAAGAATCTGAAAATGTTGATTTTAAATGGCGTTTTTTTAATTCTGACGGAAGCTCTGCTGAAATGTGCGGAAATGGAGCAAGATGCGTTGCCCGCTTTGCATATTTAAACGAAATTTCAGGAACAAAAGTATCTTTTGAAACAAAAGCCGGTATTGTTTCAGCTCAAGTTAAAAATGACGAGGTAAAAATAAAAATGCCGGATCCCATTGATCTCAAAATAGATTATAATCTTGAACTGAAAAATGGTCTCAAGCAGGTTTGCAGTGTAAATACAGGAGTTCCGCATGTAGTTATCACGGTTGATGATATTGATGATGTAGAAGTAGTAAAGACAGGAAGAGAGATAAGATTTCATGACAGCTACGCACCTGCCGGAACAAATGTGAATTTTATATGCGCCGGCAAAGACAATGCCATATCAATCCGAACATATGAACGAGGAGTAGAAAATGAAACCCTGGCATGCGGGACAGGTTCAGTTGCAGCCGCTATTATAATGCATTATAAATTAAAAGGAAAATCTCCTGTAAAGGTTATCACAAGAGGCGGGGGATGCCTTTATATCTATTTAGAAGAAAATGATGGAAGATTTTACAATGTTTTTCTTGAAGGTGATGCCCGTGTCATTTATAAGGGCTATCTATGGAAAGATGCATTTACGGTTGACGGTTGACGGTTTAACGGTTCACGGTTGTCGGGTTTATCGTGCACACTTTTTTCAATGAACTGTGCATCAACTAACGCATTCCGGATATTGATTTTTTGTGTTTTGAGCAACCGTAAACCTTCAACCGTTTATTACATCAAGGAATAAAAAATATATGATTAAAATTGAAAAGTCATACAGATTAAAGAGTTTACCGCCCTATCTCTTTAAGGAGATAGACAGGCAAAAGGAAGAAGTCAGGAAAAAAGGCGTAGATATTATTGATCTTGGTGTAGGCGATCCGGATATGCCGACACCTCCGCATATAATTGAAGCATTGAATCAGGCCGCTCTGGATCCTGCAAATCACAAATATCCGTCATACACAGGCATGGGCGAGTTTAACGAGGCTGTCGCCCGTTGGTATAAGCGAAGATTTAACGTAGATCTTGACCCCGGCAAGGAAGTTGTAACACTGATTGGATCCAAGGAGGGAATCGCTCATATCCCCCTTGCATTTATCAATAATAATGATTTTGCTCTTGTATCAAGCCCCGGATATCCGGTTTATGATATAGGAGTTAAATTTGCCGGTGGTCAGACATATTTTATGGATTTGTTAAAAGAAAATAATTTTCTTCCCGATCTTGATGCCGTTCCAAAAGAGATTGCCGGCAAGGCAAAGATGATGTTTATTAACTACCCCAATAATCCAACATCAGCGGTGGCGGACAGAGATTTTTTCAAAAAGGTTGTTTCATTTGCAGAATTGCACAATATTATTGTCTGTCATGATGCTGCATATACTGAGATGGCTTTTGATGATTACAGGCCGATAAGTTT
>DAOWEW010000226.1 GCA_030638305.1 Desulfobacteraceae bacterium | reverse complement strand
GTTACAGAGATTAATAGGTTTGTTCAACCCTCTAAAATAGTCATATTTTCTGATTTTAGCTGAAAAAATAGATATTTTAAGGGAAAAGAGAATTTCTAACCTATTGAATTTTAACTTATTTTTTCATAATGAGAATTGCTGTAAACAAAAAGGTTCTCTTGATACTTTCACTTTATTCATTGAGCAAGGTTTTAATACTCTTCACAAATTAGGAAGCTTAAATTACATTGTTCCAATAGCCATTACTTCAAGTGATTCAATGACCGGTATCCATTCTTTATTAGAAGCTAACTGTAATGAAATAAAAATATCATCTTATTCTGTTAGGCCGCAACCAATTTTTCAAAATGCAGTCGTAAATACTTCGATATTATTTTTCACTAAAACGGAAACTCCTTGCAAAAAAATTCTTGCAACAAAAATGTATCGCAAAAATTATGATATAAACTTGCAGCATCTGGTTAATAACTTAGAGTTTATTGATGTCTTTAATCATCGTTTGATTGGAAGATTTCCCAAAATTAGTTTGGATATTGAGCGAAGTATTTTAGATAAAATATTTTCAAAAAAAACTTCTATCGGGGTATTGAAAAAATCAACTGGAAAACCAATTTATTATAGAACAACTGGCGGTAGATATTACAAGGTAATTACACCATATTCTACAGGTTCAACAAAGGAAACATCAATTCTGTTTGAAAATAAAATATCAAAATCAATTGGTGCAATTCTAAGCAGCAATCTTTATTTTTGGTTTTATCAAATTTATTCCAACAACTTAGATTTAAAATCTTACGAAATAGAATCTTTCAAATTGCCACTTGAAGAACTGACTGATACAAAAATTAAAAAGCTTGAAATGCTATATGATGAATACTTACAACACATTGAATCTAATGCAAATGTTCGCCAGACTACTCAATATTCTAACATTGATTCATTTAAGGAATATAAAATTGGTAAATCAAAAAAACTGATTGACAAGATTGATGATTTTATTAGTCCACTTTATAGTTTAAGCCAAGAGGAAAATAATTTTATTAAGAATTATGAAATTGCTTTTCGTTTGAATTATGCAAAATGAACGTTTTGTTTTTTATGTAACTAAATATTGGTGAGAAGTACTGTGAGAAGTATATAAGAAAAAGTAATCAAGCAGCTCCACAAAAAATGGACAGACCCCAAAAACGAAATAGTAAAACGCATGAACAGCTTTGCCAAAAAAAGCCCGGATATTTTAAAACCCATCATGGAAAGCAGATAGTACCGCAAGCTTCCAGCTTGGGGAAAGCAACCCAAAGCAGGGATGCTTTGGATACTATAAAAAAAACTAATTGAAAACCAGTAGTGTGCTGAACGACACGGTTTGGCTTCCCCAACAGTAGATGACAGAGCTTTTTGAAAAGGATTGACTATTAATGAAACTTACCGAAATATCAATTGAAAATTTTCGTGGTATAAAAAATCTTACACTTCAACTTGATGATCTCACAGTGCTTATAGGGGAAAACAATACTGGTAAGTCAACGATATTGGAAGCTCTAAAGTTAATATTGACTCCTGGTTTAGGGACTCGGCGTGGAGGCCAATTTACGGAGTACGATTTTCACCTTGCTGATGCAACTGCAACACCTCATGAATCAGGTGCAGTGAAGATCAAACTTCACTTCGCAGAATTGCAGGAAAACGAGTGGCCTGAATCAATTGTTCAGCAACTTTCAGAAGTTATCCAGTTAGATATAAATACCGGGCATAATCATATATGGCTTCAAGTAGAAGGCGCCTTCAATCAAGAAACAAAAAGTTTTGAAACAAAATGGAATTTTCTAAATTCCAACAATGATGCGCTTGTGTTAAAAAATGTTGCCCCCCTTCATTTGTTGCAACGTTTTGTTCCTATATTTTTTCTCTCTGCCTTGCGTGATGCTTCTCAAGAATTTGGACAGCGGGGGCAATTTTGGAAAGGTTTCCTTAAGTCTATCCAATTGCCGGATGATCAAAGAGATAACCTTGAACAAATGCTCCGGGAAATAAATACTGCGGTTATTAGTTCTAATGAAGGACTCAATCAGGTCATTCAACAGATTGCCAATGCTAACCGATTAGTGCCACTTAATGCTGACGACCCTGTTGTATTGGAGGCTATTCCAACCAGAATTTTCGACATGATGGGAAAGATTCAGGTTTTTTTGAAGTCACCTGTTGGCGCTAAACTACCTCTTCAGAGATACGGAGAGGGCACACAAAGCCTCGCAGTATTGCTTTTATTTCAGGCTTTTGCCGAAGCTAATCTTGCTGAAGCATACGATCCTGATTCTTCCCCGATTCTTGCCCTTGAAGAACCGGAGGCTCATCTTCACCCGTCGGCTATTCGTTCTCTTGCCTTATTTTTAAAAGACATGTCCGGACAAAAAATTGTATCCAGCCATTCCGGAGATCTGGTATCAAGAGTATCGATTTTTTCCATTAGAAGGCTTTATAAAGTAGGCAATGAGACAAAAGTAGGTATGATACAACCTGGTCAGCTTTCTGAGCGTGAACTACAAGCCATTGATTATAATATCAGACTTACAAGAGGTGCATATCTCTTTTCTCGCTGTTGGCTGCTTGTTGAAGGGGAATCCGATTTTCATATAATGCCGCTTCTTGGTGACGTATTAGGCCACTCACAAGATCAATCAAGTTATTCAGTACTTGAAATAAGTCAAGTAATTGATAAGGGTAAACCTTTCATCAAAACTGCAAAAGCGTTAGGTATCCAATGGGTTATGATGGCAGATGGTGATGCTGCAGGCATTGATTATACAAATCGTGCTAATAATCATCTTGAACCAGGTGAATCTCTTGGTGATAGAGCCATAAATTTACCATCTGTCGATATTGAACATGAGTTCTGGAACAACGGCTTCGATGCTTTTATTAAAAACATGATACCAATGACAACTCAAACGAACATCCAGACTCAAGCCGCAGGTGACACTGCAAAAGAAACAAAATCATTAATTAATGCAGCGATTAAAGCTGTTGGTGGAAAGCCGGCTTTTGCTCGAACTTTGGTTGCCGAAGTTAGGAAACGTGGTACGGCTTCTGTTCCTCAAGCAATCCAGGATGTTTTTACTCGCATTACTCAATTGGCAGGAGAATAAATGATTGATTTATCATTGCTTAATGAAAATCAACGTGAAGCTGTGTTATGGCGTGATGGGCCACTCCTTACTTTAGCTGGTCCAGGCTCAGGAAAGACTTCCGTTCTTACATATCGCATTGCACAAATTTTAGAAGATTCTGAAAATCAGCACTTTCGTATTTTAGCCTTAACCTTTACAAATAAAGCAGCAGCGGAAATGCGTGGTAGAGTGGAAAAATTGGTGCCAAAGACTCTTAGCCGAGTGCGGCTCACAACCTTTCATTCCTTTGCTGCCGAACTTCTTCAGCAGCATGGCAATCACCTTAGTTTTCGTCCGGATTTTCAAATTCTTTCAACTGATGCAGATCGAACGGCAGTACTGGATGAAGTTCTTGCAACTATAAAAAAGGATCTTTCATATTCACTACCAGAACACTTTAAGGCATCTCGACTACTTCCTGTTATCACAAAATTATTAGAACAATGTGTGCCTTCTGATAAAGCCGAAAAAATTCTCCAAAAATCAAATGTAGCGTCGGCCATTCCACTCGCAAGGGTCTATTCATGCTATAGAGAAGCCTTACGCAAATCTAACTCGTTGGATTTTCCAAGCCTCATCGCTGAAACCATTGAGCTTCTTGAAACTCATCCTGTTTTGGTAAAGCATATTCGGAAGATATATAAGCATATACTTGTGGATGAGTTTCAGGATACAAATCTTTCGCAGTATAGAATTCTTTCGCTTATTGTTAAACCAGACCATTCCACACTTTTTATTGTGGCAGATGATGACCAGATCATTTATCAATGGAATGGTGCCAATCCAAAGCGAATACAGTCGCTTAGGGATGATTTTGCTGTCACGGAAATACAGCTTCCTGAAAACTACCGTTGCCCGCCAATTGTTATTGAGCTAGCAAATTCTCTCATATCAAAGAACCTTAACCGTTCTGCCGGCAAGAAGCCTCTGAAGGCCATGAAGAAGGGCAAACATAAAGATGTACTCCGAATTTATAAGTTCAACTCTATTGAAGATGAAGCGAAATGGATTTCAAAAGATATAGCACAAAGGACACTGCAAGATATTGAGGGATGTGCAGTATTGGCACGGACCAAAAAACTTCTTGATTTTGTTGGAACTGAACTTACAAATGAAGGTGTTCCAGTTTACTTCGCTGCTCGTAAAGATGAATTTAAAAGCGCCCCGCTTCGTATGCTTCATTCTATCTTGCGTCTTGCAAATTCACAGGAAGATAAGCAGTCTGTTGCCAGACTTTGTAAATCATTTTATGAGCTTGAAGGTATTCTGATCGAACAATCTTCCGTTTTTTCAAGAGCTTCTGCTGATGGATTAGATTTTCTTCGTGCATGGCTTGTGGAAGTAGATCAACGTCAAGAGTTGGAAAAAAAGACACAGACCCTATTATCAATTGGTATAAAACCGCTTTTGAACTCACTGAACTTTCGGGCATTTGCATCTGATTTACTACTTTGGGCTGATGAGCAGCAAAAAATTTTACAAACAAGTGAAACTGCATTTAATGAATTTGAGGAGGAGAGGGAAGTCTGGAATCAGCTTCTTAACGAAATCACAAAAAAATTTGATGGCGAAGAGGTTAGCCTTTATCAGTTTTTACATGAGCTTGATCTCACATCCAAAACTCCTCCTAAACAACCTGGTGCAATTCCCTGCTTTACAATACATGCATCTAAAGGGATGGAATTTAATCACGTATATCTTATGGGATTAGTAGAAGATCAGCTTCCTATTTGGGCAGCCGTAAAAAAAGGTGAGAATTCGTTTGAGATGCAAGAAGAAAGAAGAAATTGCTTTGTTGCTATCACGCGTACTCAAGAAAGCCTTACAATGACGTTTTCTGAAAATGTGTTTGGATGGATTAAAGCACCTTCTCGATTCCTACGTGAAATGGGAATCAGTTTGTAGATATAATTGACGCTCTTGTTTTCCAGCTCTACTTCCCCGACCACATATTTTATTACAACACATAAAAAAACGCAATATCGACATCCTGAAATTTGTAGAAAAAGATTTAAAAGCAGTAATCCAAAACAAAAAATTTGACCAGCTAACAGATACTTGAGTTTTCGAAAAATAGTTCTTGACTTTTTAAAAATTTTTTATCGTTAATAATAACAAACCATTATAAAAGATGGTTGTTTCAATATTTTTATCTTTGAACATAAATTTTAGAGTTATAGCTTAGAGTCAACTGTTTACAACTTATTGAAAATAAAAAAATTTATCAAGATAAAAAATTCGAAAACCCATGCAGATAATCAAAAAGAAAAAGTAATCAAGCAACTCCAAACAAAATGGATAGCCCTTTTCCCGAAGAAAAAAAGGGCTTTTTGATTTTTGGCTCCCCAGCACGGACTCGAACCGCGGACTTAGTGGTTAACAGCCACTCGCTCTGCCAACTGAGCTACTGGGGATCTGTAACTTGAAATTGATTTATTCCTGAAAAGCAGAAAACAATCAATAAAAAAGTTTTTATTAACAATATAAATTATTGTCAAGAACCAAATATATAATAACTGTAAAAAAATTATATCCTTAATTTTAAAGAAAGCTCATCTAATTGAGCCTTGCTTGTTTCAGCAGGTGCATCTGTAAGAAGGCATGCAGCCTTCTGGGTTTTTGGAAATGCAATAACATCACGTATGGAAGGCTGTCCACAAAGAATCATGACCAGCCTGTCAAAACCAAATGCAATACCTCCGTGGGGGGGAGCTCCTGAATCAAGCGCTGAAAGAAGAAATCCGAATTTTTCTTCATAAGTTTCTTTATCCATTCCCAATGCTTCAAACACTTTTTCCTGTTGATCCCTGTTATGGATACGTATGCTTCCTCCACCAATTTCCGAACCATTTAAAACAAGATCGTATGCTCCGGATCTTACGGCAAGAGGATCGTCCTTTAAAAGTTTTAAATCTTCTTCAAGAGGAGCTGTAAAAGGGTGATGCAATGCCTGAAACCTTTTTTCTGTTTCATCGTATTCAAGCAAGGGAAAATCGGTAACCCATACAAAACTGAATTCATTCTCGTCTATTATGTCCAGCTTTTTCCCGAGATGGTTTCTAAGATGCCCCAGAGCTTCATTTGTAACCTTTGGTTGATCAGCTACAAAAAAAACAAGGTCTCCGGGTTCCATTTCTATACGCATAGATAGAGCTTCTTTTTCTTCGTCTGTAAAAAATTTTGTTATGGGAGACTGCCATGTATCTTCCTTTACTTTTATCCATGCAAGCCCTCTTGCCTTGTACACTGCAACAAATTCAGTAAGATCATCTATTTCTTTTCGTGAAAAATATGAGCAGCCCTTTGCATTCAGTGCTTTGACTATCCCGCCTTTTTTTATAACACTGGAAAAAACCTTGAAGCCTGATTTTTCAACGATATCCGATATATCTTTAAGTTCAAGGCCGAAGCGAATATCCGGCTTGTCAAGCCCGAAGCGGCTGACCGAATCTTTGTATGAAAGATGCAAAAAGGGAGGCTTGAGCCCTATCCCAAGAACATCATTAAAAATTTCTTTCATCATGCCTTCAGCTATATCCATGATATCGTTTTCGCCGACAAAGGACATCTCCATATCTATTTGGGTAAATTCCGGCTGACGGTCCGCCCTCAGGTCTTCGTCCCTGAAGCAGCGAACTATCTGGTAATAGCGGTCAAGCCCTGAAATCATCAAAAGCTGTTTAAAAAGCTGGGGTGACTGAGGCAAAGCATAAAACTGACCGGGATTAACTCTGCTGGGGACAAGATAGTCTCTTGCGCCTTCAGGCGTGCTGCGCGTTAATACAGGTGTTTCAATTTCAAGAAATCCGAGTCTGTCAAGATAGTTGCGAACAGATTGAGCAGCCTTGTGACGCTTGATCATATTGTTTTGCATTTGAGTACGTCTGAGATCAATATGGCGATATTTGAGCCGTATTGTTTCCGACACATCAATTTTATCTTCGATTAAAAAAGGAGGTGTTTTTGCTGTATTTAAAATTTTAAGCTCAATAACCGTAATTTCTATTTCTCCGGTTTTTAAGTTTGGATTTGTCATTCCTTCAGGTCTGTTATCCACAATACCAAGCCCACAGCTTACATATTCCTTCCTGATTGCATGAGCCTTTTCGTGAATTTTTATATCTTTCTCCGGATTAAAGACAACCTGAGTTATGCCTTCCCTGT
>DAOWEW010000148.1 GCA_030638305.1 Desulfobacteraceae bacterium | reverse complement strand
TTTTTAGGGTTAGGGAAGAAGACCAGTTTTTTTTCAAATTCTTCAATAATTTTTGGTGTAACTTTGGATTGCAGATATTTTACCTCGCATAGAGTGTAAACTTTATCTTCTCTGTCGTATACCAGATCAATTTGATAGCCTCGTTTTTCTATATCCGGCATAGCTGAAGAATGGAATAGTTGATTGCTATTATTTCGACTCATTTGCCTGTTGTTCCAGAATATCATCCACAATTTTCCGGTAGTCGACATCGCTATGATACCGGGCCGCATTTTCAATAACCCGCTCGACAACCAGTTTTCCTGTTTCGTTAAGATTTTCAACCCGAAGTAAACAGCGCAAGTCTTTTTCCTCAATGTCTTTCAACAACTGACCAATAGCAAAGTTGAAAAAAGGCGAAGCAAACTGGGCAACGCCGTCGAAGTCCAGCGTAACGGTTTCTGCTTTTATCAACGGCTCATGAATCTTTTCATAAATTTTCTGCCCGTCTTCCTTGATGATGCAGCGCGGGCCGATTACATCCTTGATGATAATCTCCATTTCTATCTCCTTCGAGGAAAGCCACGGCGTTTGGCCGCAAAAACCTGCATTGGGAAAAGTCAAATTTTACATCCTCTAAATAGTCGTTGACTTCATCCCAAATTCGGAAAAGTTCTGCAAAGTTCGCTGGCCTGTCATTTGTTCGTGGAATATAAATAATCTTTTGTGGCACGATTACAGCTCCCCATTCCAGTAGGAATCAACTCTTCACGAACGTCTTCAAGCGTGTAATACATGCGTTCTTCCGTGCGTTTATTCTTCCATCTCTCTGCTGAGTTCCACCTCAATCTCTTCCACTGTAGGCAGGCTGGACTTCAGATCGTCCGGAAGGGCGCGGGTGAGTTCGTATTCGGACACACCGATGGGTTTCCGAATATCGCGCAGCGCGTATTCGGCCAGTACACGGTCATTCTCCTGGCAGAGGATCAAACCGATGATTGGCTGATCGTTTTCATGTTTGAGCCGGTCGTCCACCACCGAGCAGTAAAAGTTTATTTTGCCTGCGTATTCCGGCTTGAATGCACCTTTTTTGAGTTCGATCACCACAAAGCAACGCAGTTTCAGGTGATAAAAGAGCAGGTCAATGTAAAAATCCTTATCGCCGACTTCGATGTGATACTGCCTGCCGATGAATGCAAAGCCGCGTCCCAGCTCCAGCAGAAATTTTTCAAGGTGCCTTGACCAACTCGGTTTCCAGTTCCCGCTCCTGAAACGGTTCGGCAAGTGTCAGAAAGTCGAAAATATAAGGGTCTTTCAAGGCTTGGCGTGCCAAGTCGGATTGGGGCTCGGGCAGGCGTTTTTCAAAATTGGTTACCGCCGCACCCTGCCTTTCGTGGGCATTGCTCTTGATCATCAGCCCCAGCATATTCCTGCTCCATCCCTGTTCGATGGTCTGGCGCATGTACCAGAGCCGGGCAGGCAAGTCTTTTATCTTTTCCATGAGCAGGATGTGGTGTCTCCAGGGGATTTTTGCAACGAGTTGTTGCAAATTTTCAGAAGAATCACTGGCTGGCAATTGTGCCACAGTTTGTGGCCCATTTGTGGACAGCAACGAATATTTTGTCCACGTTCCTTAGTATCTATATCTTTCGACAAAACTCTCAATTTTCTGCTTCTCAGGGTCTTCAATATCACTAAAATAAATAGCTATATTGTATGCGTCACGCGCATCAGTGTTAGAGGCAACCTTTTCAACTCTTACCACTGAGCCTATACATTCTACATATTCAAATTTATCCTCTTCATCAACGTGAGGCAATGCCAAGACTATTTCGAGGCCGGTCATTAAGGGAATATCCTTATTGATCTGACAATATGCCCCAATACAACTAAGATTTATCGTCTCGGTGACAACATGAAAATGGGTTGTTTTAAGTTTAAACTGTAAGTTTTGATTTATACGAGGATGCTTTCTGTATTCTGCACCAATATGTTTGAGTTTCATAGTACCTAAACCATAATTTTTTGGAATAAAAAAAACTTTACGTTTCATCGCTCGTTTTAATTGAAAAGCGAATGAAAAGTAATCTCTCTTGATCCTCTAAATATCTTTTCTGGTAATGCTCTGCATCTAAGCGAAAAGTTCCATCATCGTGAACAGTATCGAAATAATTTAATAATATAGGAATTTCTATTTTATAGTCAATTTCTATTTTATAGTTCATATTCGATTACACCCAAAACGACAGCTTTTCATTCTTTGTCCAAATCATTTCTTTTATTCTCCAGCATTAAATTTGCCGCATTTTTCGGGCTAACTATGCTTTCCCCCTGTTTGAGCTTCAATTTCCTTTCTTGCTGTTCCTGCAACATGACCGCCTTGTTTGGCTACCTCTTTATTTTGAGGAAAGGATTCAGGCTTTTTCTTTTTGGATATTTCGGTAGTGGAGGCTTTAGCGAGCATGTTTAGCACCAACTCAAGATTGGTCATATTATCTCTATCTTATTAGCGGTGGTTGTTGAGTTATATTCAGCACGGGCATAAATTGAGCTTTTTACAATCAGTTTTATCAGTATTGACAGGAAGATAGGCAATTCCAAAATCGCAAATTATAACCGTGCTGAGTATGAACACATTTAAATCAGAGATAAAATATAACGATATCCAGTTAATATCATAGAGAAAAACAGATAACCAGGCGTTACCTTAAGGCAAAGCTGTTCAGTAAACAAAGGGGGACGGGGTTGAATTGAGGCGTTTCTTTTTTCATTTGTTTGTGGTAATGAAGTCATGCCACGTCAAGCCAGAATAGATGCCCTCCCGCCTCGCCTGAGCTCGCGATAGTGGGCAGGCGCCGGGTGCCTTACATCATATCATATGCAGAGGGGTATCAAGCGACGAAATATTTTTAAAGACACTTCTGACAACGAGTGAATGGCAGCTCGGTTACTGCATGGAAGAGTGGCCGGAGATAGAGTTTTTTAAGATACGGGAAGTTAATTCGTCCACGTTCCTTAACTGATGCAGGGCAGTATCCGGCAGGATATAACACACGGAGTTGAGGTTGGCATCGTGTTGAAGAAATGCCGGCGCAATGGGCGTGACCGGGGGGATTGATTCATGGTGCTGATCGGCATGCGGGAGATGTGCTGGGGATTTGGTGATCCACTCCTGCTTGAAAAAATAACGTTTCAGATCGCAAAAGGAGAACGTGTCTGCCTGCTGGGACGCAACGGCGCAGGCAAGTCCACCATGCTGAAGCTTCTATCCGGCGAAATTCTTCCTGACAGCGGCGATGTCTGGCGTAAGCAGGGAGCTACAGTGGCTGTGCTGGAGCAGGATGTGCCTACGGGATTCAACGGCACAATTTTTGATGTGGTTGCTGAAGGTCTGGGGCCAAAGGGCAGAGCGCTGGCTGAGTACAACGGAATATGCAGACAGCTTGAGACTGCAAACACCATCGAACTTGTAAATAAACGGGATGAAGTGCAAAACAGGTTGAATTCCGACAACGGATGGGAACTTTTAGGGCAGGTTGAAAGCATTCTGTCCAGGACCCTGCTCGACCCTGAAAAAAAATTCGCAGACCTTTCAGCAGGTATGAAACGACGCACGCTTTTTGCCCGTGCGCTTGCTATACAGCCGGACATTCTTTTGCTGGACGAGCCGACCAACCATCTTGACATTGACTCCATCATATGGATGGAGGAATTTATTCTGCGCAACGTAACAACCCTGCTCTTTATTACTCATGACCGTGCTTTTCTGAAAAAAATCGCCAACCGTATAATGGAGCTGGATCGGGGCAAACTTGTTTCCTATAACTGTGATTATGAAACCTATCTAAAACGAAGAGATGCTGTTCTTGAAGCCGAAGAAAGCCGGAACAGGGTATTTGACAAAAAACTTTCAAAGGAAGAAACCTGGGTCAGACAGGGCATTAAGGCCCGCCGAACCAGGAATGAAGGGCGTGTCAGAGCCTTGAAAAAAATGCGGGCAGCTTTTCGGGAGCGACGCAAGCAAAGCAATAATGTCAGAATGCAGGTTCAGGAGGCAGAAAGGACAGGAAAGCTTGTTATCGAAGCAAAAAATATCAGTTTTTTTTATGGCTCAACCCATATCATCCGGGATTTTGCCACTGTAATCATGCGCAGGGACAAGGTAGGTATCATCGGCCCCAACGGCGTTGGCAAAACAAGTCTGTTGAAAATTCTTTTAAAAGAAATTTCTCCACATGAAGGGCATGTCCGCCATGGCACCCATTTTCAGGTGGCCTATTTCGACCAGCTCAGGGAGCAACTTGATACACACAAAACCGTTCAGGAGAATATCTGCGAAGGAAACGATTTTATTATTTTTAACGACCAAAAGCGTCATGCGATAAGTTATCTTCAGGATTTTCTCTTCTCACCGGAGAGATGCCGTACACCGGTGCATGTTCTTTCCGGTGGAGAAAAAAACAGGCTGCTTCTCGCAAAGCTTTTTACAAGGCCGGCAAATGTTCTTGTGCTGGATGAGCCCACCAACGACCTTGATGCGGAAACCCTGGAACTTCTCGAAAAACTTCTTTTCGACTACCAGGGAACCCTTTTACTTGTAAGCCATGATCGTGCTTTTTTGAACAATGTTGTTACAAGCACCCTGGTCTTTGAGGGTCAAGGCCGGGTGAATGAATATGCCGGTGGTTACGATGACTGGTTGATTCAAAAACCGCAGCCCCAACAGGAGCGCCTGCCGGCAAAAAAGTCTTGCAATAAACACAGGCCTGAAACCAGGCGCCCCAAGGAGCGCAAGCTCGGGTTTAAGGAAAAGCGGGAACTTAAAGAACTTCCCCTTAAGATCGACACCTTTGAAGCTGAGCAAAAGGAATTATACACAGTCATGTCCGATCCTATGTTTTACAAAAAGGGAAAAGAGGAAATCGCAAAGATCCAGGCACATCTCACTGAAGTGGAAGATAAAATCAAAGCAGCCTACCTTCGCTGGGACGTGCTTGAAAGTCTCGAAAAAGATTAATTCTTTCTTGCAGGTCCAAAGGAGTTTTCGAAAAGCTCATAAATTGCTTTGCGGCCTTCGTCACTAAGATTTCTGGTTCCTGTTCCGACAAATGTTTTATCAATAATAACGGGCGTTTCAGCAATCCATTTGTTATCCTTCCATAAGAACCATTTTTTACGTTCCTGGTCATATACGTTGATTGGACGGTTAAAGAGCTTTGCAAGCTCAACCCCCCAACCGGTTCCTCCTTTGACAGTGCTATCCGGCTGTATCCATCCAACTGCTATTACGTGGTAGCCATTGTTGACCATATGAAAAATAGATTGTATGACCTTTCGTATTTTTTCAGCCTTTGAATAATTTCGTCCCATGCGGGCAGAAACTATTTCCATGCTGACATTCCCCTTGTCAAGTTCTTCCGGAGTCAGCACTCGGACACCTCTAGTACGTTCAATATTGTGTCCATCGAACGAAAAGTTAACCTCCTGAATACCCCAGCGTTCTGCAAGCTTTCCAAACTCGGCCTCGGCTCCCTTATGCCCGCCACTGTAAAGAGTAACATCAAAATAGTCAGTCATTATTTTTATCTCCTTTTATTTTTTATCTTTTTGATTTTTTCGTATCTCGAAGAAGTGTTCTAAAAAATATAAGTTGTTTTTGTGCAGATTGCAACCCTGATAAATTTAATCAGTTGAATATTAATCAACTGTCATGATATAAGGATTTTTTTGCGCATCAAGGACTTGTTAAGGAACGTGAACGAAATAACTTACGCAACTATGCATCATAGCTTCAGGCCATCTTTGCCCACGTTCCTAAAACAGACTCTCTCAAATCCCAGTGCTACTACCACAAATTTTTGCAGCCGCAGGTTTCCATGCCTTTGTTCAAGCTTTTTCCCGTATTTTTTCACCTGTTTTTCGCCATCTTCCATCTGACTTGCAATTTC
>DAOWEW010000205.1 GCA_030638305.1 Desulfobacteraceae bacterium | reverse complement strand
ATTCTTCAAAAACAGCATAATGAAGGTTGGGGAGCTAAAGTCATAGACCGGCTATCCCACGATTTAAAAGATGCTTTTCCTGAAATGAGCGGATTTTCTCCACGCAACCTCAAGTATATGCGTAAATTTGCAGAGTCCTGGAGTGATCGAAAAATTGTGCAAGAGGTGCTTGCACAAATTACCTGGTATCATAATCTGGCACTACTGGAAAAACTTAAAAAACCTGAACTGCGTCTGTGGTATGCCGGAAAAACATTTGAGAATGGCTGGAGCAGAAATGTTCTTGTCTTCCAAATTGAAACGCATCTGCACGAGCGAATCGGTCAGTCCACCAACAATTTTGAACTCAGCCTGCCACCAGCAGATTCCGACATGGCAAATCAGATTTTCAAAGACCCCTATGTTTTTGATTTCCTCGGTACTGCTACACCCCGTCGTGAGGCAGAACTGGAAAAGAAACTTATTGATCACCTCGAAAAGTTTCTGTTGGAATTAGGACAGGGATTTGCGTTTGTTGGAAGGCAAGTTCACATAGAGTTATCTGGAAATGATTTTTATATTGATCTGCTGTTTTATCATCTGAAGCTGCGGTGCTATGTGGTCGTAGAGCTTAAGGCCGGAAAATTTCAGGCAGGTCATGTCAGTCAACTTAACATGTATATGAATATCGTTGACGACCTGATGCGTCATCCTGACGATAACAAAACCATTGGTTTGCTATTAGTAAAAGAGAAGAATCAAACTCTCGTCAAGTACGCTCTTGACGGTTATACAAACCCAATCGGAGTAGCCGAATGGGAGAAACAAATTACCAATTCATTGCCGGATGAATTTAAATCCAGCCTGCCTACAGTGGAGGAAATTGAGCAGGAAATGGAGAAGGATAAAGACGAAAAGATGGAGGATAAATATAAAAGGAATAAAAATGACTATAGCGCGTTTCATATGACTTCATACTATTTTGCGGTACTTTAATTAAGCTTTACTGATTAATAATAAAGATTTAAAGGTATAAATCCGGTACGAAGTCATATGAAACGCGCTATAATTCAAATTCAGCCTTCAGCCTTTCGCCTTCATCTTTAAAAAAGGGTTGGCAGGTTGTTAAGTTTGGTGAGATTGCCAGGGAGGCCAAGCGGTCAACCAAGACTGCCATTGAAGATGGTCTTGAATTTTATGTTGGCTTGGAACACCTTGACCCGCAATCACTTCACATTCACCGCAAAGGTGTCATTGCCGAGGATAGCCCAAGTTTTACCCGCTTGTTCAAACCGGGGCAGATTTTGTTTGGAAAGCGTCGATGTTATCAGAAAAAAGCTGCTGTAGCAGATTTTGAGGGCATTTGTTCGGGTGATATCATCGTGATGGAGGCCGTCCCCGGAAAGATCATCCCTGAGTTGCTGCCTTTTATTGTACAGTCAGACATGTTTTTTGAATGGGCGGAAAGGACTTCATCTGGCTCACTTTCTCCAAGAACAAAATGGAAAGCGTTGGCAGAATTTGAATTCCCGCTGCCGCCGCTTGGTAAAAAGGCACTGGATTATGATCCCAAAGAAATCGAAGGCGTTGTGGAAAGCGTGGAAGCATTTAAAAAACTTTTTCCCGCGGCTATGCAAAAATGTCTGAATTATTTTCCGGGTGTTGATCGGACAATTGAAGGATATGAAGGCCTGATCGCAGCGCAAGACTGTTTAATGGGAAATGAGAAGAAAGATGCCTATGCTTCTCAATTTAATATACTGAAACGGTTCTGGGAAGCTATCTCTCCAGACAATTATTTAAATCAATATAGGCGTGATTACCGCTGGCTGGCTCAAGTATATGAATCCATTAAACCCGTTGGCGGAGTCGGTTCTTTATTATGGGAATCTCTTGGGCCCGAAACCATTAAAATTATTCATGAGCATACAGATATCGACCGTATTCGGGATGATATTGATGAATTGGTCATGGATGCGGAATCTGTTTTTGAACTGCCGGAAGAAGAACGTATAAAGAAAGCCAAAAAGCTGAACCTTTCCCTGATGGGAAAAATGCGGAGTAAAAATGATCCTCGTTTTGAGGAACTTGGGAAACGCCTGGAACGTCTCAAAGACAAATACGAAGCAGGTGTGCTGAATAGCCTTGAATGGCTCAAGGAGTTGCTTGATGTAGCTCGTGATATGGTCCACATCGAAAACGAGGCTCATGAGAAAGTTATTCCGGATGATAAACAGGCGTTAACGGAAATCTTCCTTGAAGTAAAAAGTGATGCTACTCCGCAGATTGTTGCCGGCATTGTGGAAGACATTGACAAAATTGTTAAAGCTACCCGATTTGATGGCTGGCAGAATAATCATGGAGGGCAACGAGAGATACAAAAAGTACTCAGGCAAACCCTTTTCAAATATAAACTCCATAAAGAGCAGGAACTTTTTGATAAGGCTTATGGATATATACGAGAGCACTATTAAAAACCGCTAAGACCAGGAAATAGTAATAAAGAATGAAAAGAGAAGTCATGCAGATTGAAAAATATGAAGCGCTTAAACAATTGATTAGGGGACATGGAAATAAATAATTTACCAAGATTGCGCAGGATTTTTGTTCATCTTCAAGGCGCGGCTGAAAGGCAGCCTCGGCAAGTATCACAGCAGCAGTTATAATGCTCTATCCTCCTGAGCCTAAAAATACCAGCATGCATCTTTTTATTTCTAATTTCCTTGCACCAAGAACCGGCGTTCACGCCGTTATGTCCCCACATGCGTGGGACGCAATATTTTTTATTCCCACTTGCCTTAAAGCGCCTATTCAGGTATAGAAACTCACCTTACACCTTTAACCTAAGTTGAAACCTAATTTTACCGACTGAAAAACAAATATAATGCAAAAAAAATTACCGATAGCAGTGGTTGGGATGGCTGGTATTTTCCCTGGCGCTCCTGATATTGATATATTCCGGAACAACATTGTTAATAAAGTAGATTCATGCTGTGAGGTGCCTGAAGAAAGGTGGATTGTTAAGCCTGAGTTCATGTACAATTCTGAACCGTCGCCGGACAGGGTTTTCTCAAAACGTGCCTGTCTTATAGATGATGACATATTAAAATCAATCAAATCTGAGTTGAAAGACGTTGCCCAAGACATCAATAGAGGCATCAATATTGACAAGAATATTCTGAACGATCTTGATCCTCTTTTTCACCTGGTTCTTCATACAGGCAAAAAAGCGCTTTCAGACTGCAATACTTCAACAATCAATAAAGAACGTATCGGAACTGTTCTTGCTGCAATTGCACTCCCTACTGATTCTTCTTCCTTTATAACGAGAGAAATCATGGGGAAATCCTTTGAAGAAACACTCTTCAAAAACAACAAGTTTTCCACTATCAAACCACTTACCAGGGCGCAGTGTCTATCAAGCAGGGTAACCGGTCTTCCGGCTTCTATTCTGGCTAAAGGCTTAGGGCTCGGAGGCGGAAGCTATACTCTCGATGCTGCATGCGCATCATCTCTTTATGCAGTCAAACTTGCCT
>DAOWEW010000029.1 GCA_030638305.1 Desulfobacteraceae bacterium | reverse complement strand
TACCGGGCCGGATGCCGGATTGAAGCGCTTTGTGATAAATCAACCAAAAGCGCACACAAATGGCGTTGCCGGAAACAAGCCCATAATCAAAATAAAAGAGAATATTGAAAGGCAGTCGGTTCCGGTAAAACTTTCGGAAAAGGCAGACATTGGAACCGGCCTTGATTCGGTTTCGGTAAAACTTTCGAAAAAAGCAGACATCGGAACCGGTCTTGATGAGGTTCCGGTCAAAGTTTTGAAAAAGGCAGATATTGGAACCGGTCTTGATGAGGATAGTAAATTTTTGACATATCGGGCGACTGAAAAGGATACTCTGTGGAGTATTTCACAAAAATATTATGGTTTGGGAGACTATTATCCTGTTCTTCTTGAGCATAATTGCCATCTGGGAATTTACGACATCGGAGACGGTATACAGATAAAAATTCTCAAAGATACTGCCATGGCACGAGACATATATAAAAAAATTACTGAAAAAAAGGGAGACAGCATATATTGGTATTACACCGTAGCTGAAGGTGATACACTACAGTTAGTCGCCGGCAAATTTTACAAAACAAAAAATATGATAAAACTGATCACAGATCTCAATCAGGAACTTGATTTGAGTCCTGGCCAGCGGATCAGGATACTGCTGAAATAGATGGGTTACGGTTCACGGTTCACGGTTTTGCCTGGTTCCCATGCTCCGGCGTGGGAACGATGAACCATTCAACGACTGATTGCTTTTATGTTTTGATCAACCGTGAACCGTGAACTGTAAACCGTAACATAAAATAGGTTATGAAAAAAAAGAACAAAAGTTTTGAATCAATATTGGCAAGGGCTGAAAAATTATTTGACAGGGGAAACTATCTGCTGGCCGAAAAGGAGTTTGAAAAGGCAGGGAAGATAGAAAAGCAAAACAATATTACTGAAAAACTCAAAACATGCAAAAAAGAGACAGAAAAGCTCAAAGTAAAAGATCTGATAAAAAGAGCGAGGAAATATATCAAAAAAAAGCAACTCAGAAATGCTCTTGAGTGTTTTGAGGAAGCTTACAAGATTTCCAAAGAGGATAGTATTTATGAAAGAATAGAAGTTCTAAACAAAATATTGAGTGACAGTGACGTAGAGATAGCTGCAAGAAATGCTGAAGCTGCCGGTCAATATGCAAAGGCAGCCGAGTTTTACGAAAAAGCGTTTGCCAGCTCAAAACAAGATGCCCATCTCTTGAAAAGAGCTCTCTGCCTTGTTAAGGCAGAGAGATACGAGGAGGCAGTATCGGTCTTCAAAGATTTGAACTTCTCTGATTCTTGCTCTCTCTACAATTATGGTTTTGCCCTTGCCAGGGTGGGGCAATATTACAACTGTCTCAAAGTCTGGGATGATATCGCTGAACAAAACAATGATTTTCTTGAACAAAAAAAGGTCGTCAGCTCTATATTGGCAGATGACATATTTGACAGGTTTAACAGTACCGGCGATTTTGTTAGCTTATATAAAGAAGGAAAATATCTTCTTGATTCGACCGGCCGGCAAGATCTGGCAGAACTGGTGGAATACTGCAAGTATGCCTGGATCAAAGAACTCTGGACGGATGAACAGTATGAAATAATATGGGAACTGGTTTTTGATTTTCCTGCCATGGTAGAACCGACTCTTATTGCGCTTTATGCAAAGACTTGCTTCAAGCTGGCGCAGAAATTCAGGGCTCATACTCATTTATCCGGTCTTTCGATGTTCTGGCTCACAGCAGTGTATAATCGCGAATTATCCGGGAAATTTTCCCCAGAAGCAACAGAAAGAGAGAGCATACGACAAAAATTGATCCAAATAGCTGAGTCTTTGATAAAAAAAGAGGTTGATTCCGGAGACGAAATCGCCCGGATAGCGTTAACTTATTGGAATATTGATAATAAATTAATTAAATATATCCATGCTCTAACAGGAGATCGTGGAGATACGGCTCACCTTGTATGTACGCCACGATTTGCAGGTCTCTTTGGCAAATCAGTTCAGATACTCCGATTAATCAAGGAGAATAGGGCATTTTTTGAAAATACAGAACAGTATCTGATGACAGGTTGTTACTATTCACCGGCAGGGCAAAGTATGTATCACCTTGAAGCCCGGCAATACGAAAAAGCTTTTAACACCTTGCCGGAGGTAATTGATAGAGATAAATTTGCAACTTACGGCATGCTGAAGGTAAAATTTTTCTACGGACTTTATTGTTTGGAAAGTGGAGAGAAACAGCTTAAACGATGTTTTGACACGGTTTCGGTTCTGTTTGATATTTCCTCTGATTATGAGAAAAAACTTATCGAAAAAGCAGATGAGTGTTCTTCATTGGATGAATTGAATCGCTATGAGGAAGCTCTTAATATTATTTACACCAGGAGGCCTTCAAAGGGAATAAAGGAAGCCCTTTCTCTCGTGATGAGCAGGCGGGCTATCGCAAGGTATAATGAAAAGCTGATTAATAATAAAACCTTAAACATAATTTTACAAAAGGCATTGGCACTGAATTCCAAAAACGAACATGCCCGCGTCAGCCTGGATGACACCAAAGTCGATCTTGAACTTATAGCTCTTGAGAGGGCTCTTGGCAAACATAAAATAAACAAAGCCTGTAAGATAGTGGTGGAATCCAAATCCGAAAAAGTGCGGTCCTGTTTTTTCGAGTTCATGGAGGATACTGTTAAAGCCATGTATGAAATGGACATGGAAAACGAGGAAAAAATCTTTTTTCTGCAAGATATTTATAAATGGTGCGCCAGGGTAGATAAATTGCATCCCATTCTGCATGATATCAATGGTATGCTCAGGTCTCTGGAGGTAAAAAGATGAATCCATATAAAATATTGAATATTGATTACCATGCTGACAAACGAGAAATAATCGAAGCAGCGGCTCTGGCTATGCGGGAAAAGAAATTTTCTGTTCAGGAGGTGGCTATAGCTCAGAAAGAAATTATGAATCCAATAACCAAAGCAGCCCATGATTTTTTGCAATTTATTGATGTGAAACCTATGCAGAACCAATTTGCTTTGATCAAACAGCAGAAGAAGAAGAAAATAGTATTTGATTTGAATCGCCTGTCTGATTTTGATGAGAATTCATGAGCAAAAAGAAGGAATTTCTAAAAGAAAAGTTTGTTGGTTTTCAGGTAAAGATAGCTGAATTAACCCACGCCCTTCAGGAACAGAAAAATTCCTTTCAGGCCAGGGAAAAAGACCTCTATCTCAATCTTTTTGAGATACTTGATGCTTTCGAAAATCTGGATCAAACCATGCTAACTAAGGAAAATCAGTTTGACAAGACTACACGGCATCTGGCTAAAAATATTCGCTCTATCCGGAAAAAGCTTGTCAGATTGCTAAAAACCTGCCACATCGTTCAGATTGAATTTTCAAACAACATCGCCGATATGGACTATTGTAAGGTGGTGGACACACAGAAGTCTGCAGATATAGTAAACGAAACAATCCTTTCCGTGGTGAAAAACGGCTATATCGACAAAAACAAAAAAAGAGTGCTGAGAAAAGCCGAAGTAATTACTGTCCTGAATGGTTGAAAAGAAAGATGAAGGTTTATACCTTGCCCCCTGGAAATAAACTTTCTTTTATCGGCACGGGAATACCGGCTACCATCCAGATTACCCTGTCAGAACATGTTGCGATATTCTGATTAACAATCCCCGCTGCATCCCTGAATAATCTGGCAAGCCTGTTTTCCGGGACTATGCCTGTTCCAACTTCATTTGATACCATAATAACCGGGCACTGTGCGTTTTTAAGTGACCTGGTCAGGCGCAGAGCTGTTTTAGATATATCTACGTTATTGTTATTTAGAATAAGATTGCTGGTCCAGAGTGTCAGGCAATCTACAAGTATTAAATCACTTTTGGAGCTGTATTCAATTATTGCTTCCGGCAAACGGATCGGAATTTCTACGGTTAACCAGCCTTTGCCTCTTTCTTCTTTGTGGCGCGCAACACGCATTTCCATTTCTTTATCCTTTGGAACACAGGTCGCAATAAAAATCCTTCTGTCCCTGGAAATCTGTTTTGCCAGTTCCAGGGCATATCTACTCTTGCCACTCCTGCATCCGCCGATTACTAATATTGCCTCTTTCACAGTCTTTATCCCTGCCTCCTGCCCACTGATTCCTTCTGATCCCTGATACCTGTCACCTGCCCCATACTTCCCGGCACCAGCGTAATACGTGGAAATTTTCCCAGCGGACTTTCATCAACCAGTAACCTGCATCCATAGGTTGCCTCCAGCTTGTGAGAGGTAAGCACTTCCTGCGGCGGCCCAAGACTGACTGACTGTCCTCTGTTCAGCAAGAGTAGCCGGTCTCCATACATTGCAGCGAGATTCAAATCATGAGATACCATAATAATGGTAATGCCTTTTTCCCGCTTTAACCTGTTCATCAAATCCATCACCTTTACCTGATGAGCAAGATCCAGTGATGCAGTCGGCTCATCCAGAAGAATAATCTGAGGTTCCTGACAGATAGCCCTTGCTATAAAAACCCGCTGTCGTTCTCCACCGCTTAACTGGTTCAGCTTTCGATGCGCAAGGTGTTTAACTTCGGTAAAATTCATAGCCTGGTTTGCAAGTTTAATATCCTCTTCCTTTTCCAGCCCAAGAATTCCCAGATAAGGCGAACGCCCCATAAGAACCATCTCAGTAACACTAAAAGGAAAATCAGCCGGAAACATCTGCGGGACAAAGGCAATTGTTTTTGCCAAATCCTTCCGGTTATAGCTCTGTATGGAACGACCAAAAATTTCCACCCTTCCTTCTTGAGGATTCAAAATTCCCGAAACCGCATTCATCAAAGTGGTTTTTCCTGATCCATTGGGGCCGATTATGATGAAAAAATCACCTTTACGGATATTGAAGGAAAGATTCTTTAAAACAGGGCTGTCCCCGTAATAATAACTCAGATTTTTTATTTCGATAGCTGAACTCATAATTTGTTGCCGGTTTCCTACCTGCGAAGATCGGATCTTTTCAACAGAAGAATAAAAACAGGTGCTCCTATCATGGCGGTAATTACACCCACCGGCATTTCTCCGTGCTCGGGAAGAACTCTTGCCAGCAAATCACATAAAATCATATAGGCTCCTCCTCCAAGCACGCATGACGGAACAAGCACGCGGTTATCAGGGCCAAGCGTAAGACGCAGCATGTGAGGAATTACCAGACCGACAAACCCCAAAAGGCCGCAATGGCTTACAGTAGCGCTCACCATGAATGAAGTAACAACAAGAAGAGTTATTGTTACCAACTTTATATTTACTCCCATTGTCTGGGCCATTTCCTGCCCCATAAGAAGCAGATTCATAGAGTGCGAAAGCCGGAACAAAAGCAAAAAACATGGAATAAGCATTGCACCAAATATTGCGACCTGCCTGATATCAGACATGGAAAGATCACCCATAAGCCAGAAAATAATATTGTGGAGCCTGGAATGCTGAGACATTGAGATAAGAAACATGATTACAGCAGAACAAAAAGCATTTATCATGACTCCCGATAACAAAAGAGAATCTTTTTTAAGAATTGTCTGCCCCGAAGACATCGCAAGGATCAAAAAGAGTGTGACAAGGCTGCCGGCAAATGCAGCAAATGCAACGCCTGGGAAACGGGATAAACCCATCAGGATGCCGATTATAGCTCCAACTGCTGACCCTCCTGAAACACCCAGGATATACGGTTCGGCCAGGGGATTGCGGAGTAAAACCTGGAAGACAAGTCCCCCAAGGGAAAGAGTCGCCCCAACCAGAGCAGATAGAAGCACACGGGGAAATCGAATGTCCCAGATTATGGTAGCTGTCATTGAATCTGCAACGCTTTTCCCTGCAAGAGACTGAACAACAGCTTTAAACTCGTTTCCTGTAGATCCAATTGACAGACCAAGAAACACAGCTACAATAAGGATGAGTATCATCAGGAAAGAAACTGCAAAAAGACGTTTCAAAAGAAACGGTTTATCAGTCACTGTTCTTCCTCAAATAATTCAGGATGAATCAGCCGCCCAAGCAGTTCAAGACCATCCACGAGACGGGGAGTAGGACGATCAAACAGACTGGAATCCACGAGGAAAATACGATGGTTTTTTATAGCAGGCAGGTCAGGCCAGCGATTCCACTCAGCCTTAACGCGTTCAAAAATCTCACCTTTTGCCATTGAAGATATAATGAATACTTCAGGAGATAGAGACAGCACCTGCTCCCGGCTAAACCGGGGATATGGTATCGGGCCTTCAGCAAGATTACTTCCTCCTGCAAATACTATCAGCTCATGAATAAATGTATTTGTACCCACTGAAATTATCGGAAAAATTCCAACCTGGTAAAAAACCAGTGGACGGCAAGAAACCTCTGCAACCCTGGCTCTTACCCGCTGAATCCTGTATCGCATATCGGCGACCAGTGCCTTTGCCTTTTCAGAAGCATCCAGCAGCATACCGATTTCAAGGATTGTCTCCATAACCGCATTTAAATTCCTTGGATCAACCACATAAACGGGTATCTTTAGAGATTCCAGCCTTTCAACGACTTCCACAGGATTTCCATCCTTTATGGCAATACAAATCGCTGGTTTTAAAGCAACGATTTTTTCAAGATCAAGCTGAACATAAGAACCGACCATGGGAAGATTAACTGCCTTCTCAGGAAAGTCGCTGTAGCGAGTTACCCCTTTTAAACGGTGCTCCTGTCCTATGGCAAAAATTATTTCAGTAATGCTCGGCGCCAGAGAAACCACCCGCTGCGGATCATCGGACAAAACAACTTGCCGTCCTAATTGATCGGTTACCTGCCTTGCCACAGCCGGTGAGAAAGGTGCAGCGACAATCATAAGGACAATAAGGACTCGCCCAAAAATAACTTCACATTTTGATGCGCCGATCCATCCCGCATGACTGCGTTGCTCGTCGGTTAAATAGCTCGCTATTCGTCCTCCTCGCGCCTTGTCATGCGAGCGCCTCGACACCTCAAAATGTAAATTTATTTTTAGGCGAATCCTAATAAATTTCAAAATTGTTCCACAGAGCTTAATCACTCAGATAGTCCTCTCAATTCATATATTTTCGTATTCCTGAGTGTGACATCATGCAGTTGCAGGTGGGGCAGTGTGGAGATATCTATTGAACTTTTGGTGCCCGGGACGAGACTTGAACTCGTACAGAGACATGCTCCGAGGGATTTTAAGTCCCTTGCGTCTACCAATTCCGCCACCCGGGCATAAAGTGCAAATATAAACTTTCAGATGTAATAATTGACAACTATAAAAAATGCAAGAGAAAATTCCCTTCTTGTCAAACCATATTATATCTGATAATTGATTGCATCATGCAAAAGCTGTCAGATAATCCGTTTATAATTCTTGCTTCCAAATCCCCGAGACGAAAGTATCTGTTAAAACAGGCGGGTCTTTCCTTCACCGTTATTCCCAGCAGTATTGATGAAAGCTCTATTCCCATATCACAACCTGAAATTTATGTAAAAACTCTGGCTGAAGCAAAGGCAAATGACATATCAAAGAGATATCCTGAAAGCTGGGTTATCGGAGCTGATACCATTGTCCTGATAGACAGTATTATACTTGGCAAACCATCTTCAAAATCCGAAGCCCGCGTTATGTTGAAGCGACTCAGCGGGCAGATACATCAAGTTCTTACAGGGTACTCCATATGTTGCATGGTTAGGAATAGATTTTTTTCAGAAACCATAATAACTGAAGTACTTTTCAAAAACCTGACCGATGATGAAATAGAATGGTACATTAATACAGGGGAGCCCTTTGACAAAGCAGGCGCATACGCAATCCAGGGGCTTGGCACTTTTATTGTAAAAAGTATAAAAGGCTCTTACACCAATGTAGTAGGTCTTCCTGTTTGCGAAGTCATAGAATTCCTTAGGTGTAATGGGGTTAACCCGATAACTCACAACGATTTGCGCAATCTGCGTAATCTGTGGATGAGAAATTATGGAATCTGAAGTTCTTAAAAAAAGATTAAATAATGTTAAAGAGCGTATCAAAAAGGCGGCAATCAATTGCGGCAGGAAGCCCGATACCGTCCACCTTGTGGCTGTGAGCAAAACTATGCCGGAAAACATAGTTAGAGAAGCAATAACGGCAGGTGTTAATATTCTTGGAGAAAATTATATTCAGGAAGCCAAAGATAAAATCAATACACTGTCATCCTGTCCTGTTTCATGGCATTTTATAGGCCACCTTCAGAGTAACAAAGCAAAATACGCTGTAAAACTTTTTGATATGATTCACACGGTAGATTCATTAAAACTTGCTCATGAATTAAATAAACAGGCAAAAAAAATAAACAAAATCCAACAAATTCTGATTCAGGTAAATATAAGTATGGAATTTACAAAATCAGGTATTCATGAAGAGGATGCGCAAAAGCTGATAAAAGAGATTAGTTTATTTGAAAATCTATCCATCAAAGGTCTTATGACAATGCCGCCTTTCTTCAATAATCCTGAAAAAGCCAGGCCATATTTTTCAGCTCTGAGGGATCTGCGAGATAAAATCAGAAATAAAGCAATAGAAAATATCAATATGCAGGAATTATCTATGGGTATGACAGGTGATTTTGAGGTTGCGATAAAGGAAGGAGCAACCTTTGTCCGCATTGGAACTGCAATTTTTGGAGAAAGAAATTGAAAATTCTGCTGCACATATGCTGCGCACCATGCTCTATATATCCGGTCAAAACCCTTCGCAACGACGGCTATAATGTAATGGGTTTTTTTTACAGACATAATATACATCCTTACACAGAGTGTTTAAAGAGACAGGAAACCCTGCAATATTATGCGAATATCATCAATCTAAAGGTCATTTACCAGGAAGACTATGATCTAAAAAGTTTTATTCAAAACGTGGTCTTTAGAGAATCGAATCGCTGCTCATACTGCTATCATGACCGGCTAATGTCAACAGCTCTCACAGCAAAACGCGGAAAGTTTGATTGTTTTTCTTCTACTCTTCTATACAGCAAATTTCAGAAGCACGATATGATAAAATCAATAGGAGAATCTATTGGCAAATCCACCGGCATTCCATTTTACTATCAGGATTTTCGCTCCGGCTGGAAAGAAGGCATAGAAGAATCCAAACGCCTTGAATTGTATCGCCAGCAATACTGCGGCTGTATTTACAGCGAGAAAGAAAGATATTATAAATAAAAGTTTCCCGAATGAATCATTATGCTATAATTTTAATATGTTAGGATTAGGATTGAAAACTGAATATTGATGGTACGCCTTCGGCGTGCTAATTGATAAGCCAAGGTTACTTAGAGTTTGCCTTGAACCCTGAACCCTGAAACTTGAACCCCGAACAAGCAGAGCTCAAATATGTTCCGATATAAACATGGAGGCTATGGTGTCCAGAAAAAGCATTCCTTTTCTTGAAAGCGCACAGCGGTTTTTTGGCTGAATATGCAAAATATACCCATCTTTCTCAAGCTGCTTTATCTTCTCTGCAAATATTTGACGAAAGTTTATACCAAGGTTTTCATCAATAGCATTAATGTCTATCCCGTCAGTCTTCCTCAACCCAAGATAAATCATCTCCATCATACGCTGCTCTCTATTTAATATCTCTTTTTTTTCTACAGGTAGTTTGCCCTCTGTTATATTATTTATATATTTTTTTACGTTGCGGTAGTTCCGGTAGCGCTGGAATTCTATAAATGAATGGGCGGACGGTCCAAACCCGAGATATGGTGTAAATGACCAGTATTTTAAATTATGTCTGGATTTCCTGTGAGCATTTTTTGCAAAGTTTGATATTTCATACTGAATATAACCATGAGTAGTTAAATATTCCATCGTTGTTTCAAAAAGTTTGCCAGTTAGAAAGTCGGCCACAGGTTTAAACTTGCCTTGTTGTCGATTTCTGTCCAATGGAGTGCCTTTCTCATATGTAAGCATATAGCAAGAAAGGTGCTCGGGCTCAAATTTAACAGCTTTCCGAAGATCGGAAATCCATGTCTTTTTTGTCTGACCCGGAATGCCGTAAATAAGATCAATCCCGATATTATCAAACCCCGCTTTTCGTGCCCATTTGATTGTTTTCTTTGCATCATTAGTTGAATGAATTCTGCCAAGAAAATCAAGATTAGCATCTTGAAAAGACTGCACCCCAATATTTAAACGATTAATGCCGATATTCCGGTATTCTTTAAGCTTTTCAGGCGTAACAGTGCCGGGGTTGACCTCTATGGTTACTTCGAAATCAGTAAGTATATTGAATAATCTGTATGCGTTTTCAATTATCCTGCCGATATTTGCCGGTTTTAAAACAGAAGGCGTACCACCTCCGAGATACAGTGAGTCAAAAAACAAGGGATGGTTTGAGGCAATTTGCATTTCCTTTATTAAAGCCTCAATGAATAGATGTTCAAGCGATTGATTAGTTATTGAATAGAAATCACAGTAAGGGCATTTTTTAATACAAAAAGGGATATGGACATATATTCCGGCAAGCTTGTTCAATTAGAGCCTTTTTAATAATAATTAAGGAACGTGGACGAATTAACTTCCACAAGTATACATCACAGCTTCAGGCCACCCACAATCGCACTTGCCGTAACAAGTAAGATGCTCGTGCTCAGGAATTTCTTGATAAAATACCGATAGTAGTATTAAAGAATGAGGGAGTAATTATGTCTTAATAATATCATTTTTCCTTCAACTAATCAACGATTATGGGGGGTAAACAAATTTAAGGAGTAGAATTTATGGATATTACAACCGTATATTTTGATCAGGTTAATGTTCAGTCGAAAACAGGTATAGATATTGCCGACATAAGCTATGAACTTCAGAGACTGATTGACAAATCAAAAATTATAAATGGCACCTTAAATGCTACTGTTGTCGGCTCTACCAGCTCTATTACTACAATTGAATTTGAACCGGGAGTGATAGAAGATCTGAGATGTGCCGTTAATAAACTGGCTCCACCTGATCTGGAATATGAGCATGAAAAAGCCTGGCATGATGGAAACGGTCATAGCCATGTTCAGGCCGCATTATTAGGGCCATCTATTGCCTTGCCGGTCAGAAATAGCAGATTAACCACTGGCACATGGCAGCAGGTGGTAGTGATCAATCATGATAATAAAGTTAGAAAAAGAAAAGTCGAGGTTACAATTATCGGCATTGCACAAGAAGGTTAGGAACGTGGACGAAGTAACTTCCGCAACTATGCATCACAGCTTCAGGCCGCCTTTGCCAAATCTGTGCGCCTACTTGAGGAAGTTATTTCATCCACGTTCCTTAGCTGTTGTATAGTTCATTAAAAAACCGTGAACCGTGAACCGTCAGTCAAACGTCAGATCATCCGGCCACTCTCTTACATGACCATCCATTATTCCCTTTTTGCATGCATCTATAACAACACGGCCGTCCTGAACGATCATATCTCTGCCCGGATCAACATTGTTGAAAACTTTCCACAGCATAAGAGAGCCATCTGAAAGGTCAATTTCTCTGTCAAAGAGAATAAATATATTGAACATATCAAGTTCATCCATCCCGAATAACATCAGAGCAAAGGCTTTTCCACCTCTTTGCTCTGTCTTTTCCACTGAAATCGCAAGTATATTATTTAAGCAATTCTCTCTTTTTGATATATTATGAAACAGATGTCTGCATTTCACAGAACCAGGCAACCTGTTTATTACTATACTTGACAAATCAACAGCAGTGGTCGTCTTTTTTAAGAGTTTTTTGTAGTTTCTTGGTGGTTCATCCTTGAATCTAATGGTTAGATCAATACCTGTTTTGTTCCCGAAATTGGGCAACGAAGATGAATGATCAAGCACATCTAAAATACCTTTTGTAATGGTAATATCAGAAGTAATATCAAGCCGTGTCACCAATTCTTCTATTACTCTGTTCGGATCCTGAGGATTGATATTTTTGTCGACAACCACAATTGCTTTACAAAAACTCATCTGCCCCTGTCCCCAGAGTCCGCTCATAACTTTCTGTGCATGCCCTGAATATTCCTTGTCAATAGATATGATAACTATGTTATGGAAAACTCCTTCCCACGGAAACCAGTAATCGCATATTTCAGGCATAACTGTCTGAAGCATTGGCAAAAAAATGCGTTCCGTGGCCTTTGCGAGATAGCAGTCTTCCATTGGCGGACGCCCGACAAGGGTGGCATTGTAAATCGGATTTTTTCTATGAGTTATGGCTGTGACATGAAATACCGGATAATGGTCGGCAAGCGAATAGTAACCCGTATGATCGCCAAACGGACCTTCCAGTCTGAGTTCATCAGGATCAACATAACCTTCAAGTACAAATTCGGCTTCAGAAGGCACTTCCATGTCTATTGTTAAGCATTTTGTCATTAATACAGGTTTTTGACGAATAAAACCTGCAAGCAGCATTTCATCCACCCCTCTTGGCATTGGAGCTGTTGCTGCATAGATGGAAGCAGGATCAGCGCCTATAGCAACGGCAACAGGCATTCTTTTGCCTGTCTTCCGGTATTCGTTAAAATAATGTGAGCCATCTTTGTGAATGTGCCAGTGCATTCCTGTGGAATTTTTGTCAAAAATCTGCATTCTGTACATTCCGACATTACGTTTGCCGGTAACAAGACTTTTTGTAAACACCATCGGCAGAGTAATAAACGGACCTGCATCCTTTGGCCAGCAATGGAGTACAGGAAGTCTCGACAGATCAACATCGCCACCTTTATAAACGACCTCCTGGCACGGCGGAATTTTTGATCTGCAGGATCGTGGAAAGAATTTTGTAACATTAATCGCCATGGGAATTATGTTCAATGCCTCTTTTAAACTTTTTGGAGGATTAATATTTATATATTGTTTTATCCTTTCGCTCAGTTTGTCGAGATGTTCTACTCCAAGAGCCATGCAAATCCTATGAGAACTTCCGAATATATTTGTAGCAACCGGAAATGATGAACCCTCTACCTGCTCGAAGAACAGAGCTTTCCCGCCATGCGGACTTTTAGACTCCTTATCGGTAATTTTACTTATTTCAAGGTAAGGCGATATCTTATGGCCTATACTTTTAAGCTCACCAGCCCTATCCAGGGTATTTAAAAAATCTTTTAAATTTTTATACAATTCCGGTTCCTTTTGAAGTTATTTCGTTCACGTTTCTGAACAAAAATACCAAAGCTCAAATGTCAAATCAAGTTCAAATGTCAAAAAACCACTTTTTAAGTTTTTGCCTCCCCAAGTTGTTGACAAGTTGTTTTGAGTTTTCAAATTTCTGATATTAAAATTTGCTAATTTGCCTTTATTTATTGACATAATAAAGAAAAATGGTTTATGAATCCTTTTTTTATGTTAGAAATCATCAATACATTGCAAAAAATAACTTACATTCTCGACAGTCCTAAGTTTTTGTAACATGCTTTTTTGAGCCCCCCTTCAAATGGGGAATTTGAAGGTTTTTTAGAAAATTTTTGACCGTTGAGTTAGATTGAAAGGAGAGTTACTGTTTATGGGTTCCCAAAAAAAGGAAACCAGGGAAAAACCCTTGGAGAAAATGACGGCCAAGGAGCTGAGAGAGATCGCCATTGCGTTGCCTGATGTTACGGGTGTTCACGGAATGAACAAGGCCGAACTTATTAATGTGATAAAACTGGATAGAGGGATTGAAATAAAGTCCGGGAAAAAGACCGATTTAGCGGTTCGTGAAATAAAGAAAAAAATCAAAGAGTTTAAAGCAAAACTGGAAACGCTTCTTGAATCAAACGATAATAAAATGGCGGCTATTTATAAACAACGTATTATAAAGCTGAAGAAAAAAACACGCAAAGCCGCATAACTTCATTTGAAAACAAGCCACCTTCCTCTGGGGGTGGTAATTTGATTTGGTGATGAACTTTAATGAGTTCGTATAATTTGCAGAACCTGATCAAGTCTTATGTTGATTTTCTATCCTCTGAAAAAGCTTATTCAATTAATACCTCTCGTGCTTATTTGCATGATCTGAATGAATTCGCGGATTTTCTCGTACAGAGCAGAATTGAAGGTAACAAGAAGCAGAATAAAACATATGATTTTAAAGCAGGTGAAGTTCACTCTCTGATGATAAGGGGATATCTGGGATTATTACACAAGAAAAACAAAAAATCCACTATAGCGCGTAAGCTTTCGGCTATACGTTCTTTCTTCAGATATCTTATTAAGCATGGCATAATTCAGAATAACCCTGCAGAATTGATACATACGCCTAAGCAGGAACACACAATCCCTGTATATCTTACAGTTGATGATATGTTTCGTTTGCTGGATTCGATTAAAACCGATAATTGGCTTGGGCTAAGGAATCGCGCTATTTTTGAAACCCTTTATTCTACAGGAATACGTGTGGCGGAACTTGCCGGAATGAATGTTTTTAATGTGGATTTTATGAGGAGTATGATCCGCGTGCTTGGAAAGGGAAACAAAGAGCGAATTGTTCCTATCGGCGATAAGGCTTTAAAGTCTATAAAGGCATATCAAGATCAATTGCACAGAGAAACTGATTTGCAAATTGATGAGAATGGGCCGCTTTTTTTAAATAAAAATAATGGCCGCCTTACTTCAAGGTCGATTGCACGCATACTGGACAAGCTGGTTAAAGAATGCAGTTTTCTGTTTCCTGTTTCACCCCATGTACTGCGACACACATTTGCAACTCATATGCTTGATGCAGGTGCGGATTTGAGAGTGGTTCAGGAACTACTGGGCCATAAAAGCCTTTCGACTACACAAAAATATACACATGTTAGTATCGACAGGCTGATGAAAACATATGACAAGAGCCATCCCAGAAGGTGATTAATGATATGAATTTTCATGGAACAACTATTCTTGCTATCAGGCATAATGGGAAACTGGCAATTGCGGGTGATGGCCAGGTTACCATGAACAATACGATAGTCAAACATCATGCCAAAAAGGTCAGAAGAATCTATAATGACAAGATCATTGTAGGATTTGCCGGTGCTACTGCCGATGCTTTGAATTTATCTGAACGTTTGGAAGCAAAACTTGAGCGTTATAACGGAAATTTGACGCGCAGTGCGGTTGAACTGGCCAAGGACTGGCGTACTGACAAGTATTTAAGGCGCCTTGAGGCAGTGATGATAGCAGCGGATGAAACAAATATGTTTCTTATTTCCGGGAACGGTGATGTTATAGAACCGGATGAAGGTGTTATGAGTATAGGCTCTGGCGGCACATGTGCTCTGGCAGCAGCAACCGCACTTATAAAACATTCCGACCTTGATGCAAGGAGTATTGTGGAAGAGGCGATGAAAATCGCTGCTTCTATTTGTGTATTTACAAATGATTCTTTTACCATAGAAGAAATGTAAGGAACGTGAACGCATTAGGCGAACAAATTTGGGGAAGTTATTTCGTTCATGCTCCCAAGAGGATAGAAAGTCGATATGAAAGATCTAAAACCATCAGAAATAGTTAAAGAACTGGACAAGTATATTATTGGTCAGCACAAAGCCAAACGTTCTTTTGCGATTGCCTTAAGAAATCGCTGGCGAAGGCAGCATGTTCCGGAAGATATTCGTGAAGAAATCATGCCAAAAAATATTATATTGATTGGTCCTACCGGCGTAGGAAAAACCGAAATTGCAAGGCGTTTGTCTATTTTGACTGATTCTCCGTTCGTAAAGGTTGAAGCTTCCAAATTTACCGAAGTCGGATATGTAGGCAGGGATGTTGAGTC
>DAOWEW010000162.1 GCA_030638305.1 Desulfobacteraceae bacterium | reverse complement strand
TTGATGTTGAGATTGCAATGGCTGAATTTGAAGGTAGATGGTATGAAGGTTTTATGCCTGTTTTAGGTTGTCCAGGTTGTAACCAGGAAACAATGGAATATGTAGAAGACTAAAAAGTCCGCCCAAAGGGCGCTAATTTAAATTCGTGATTGTTTTTAGAAGTCCTTTTACATCTTCGATTGCCATATAAAAAGAAGGTACCAGAATCAGTGTGATCAGGGTGGCAAACACGACGCCGAACCCCAGGGACAGAGCCATAGGGATTAGAAACTTTGCCTGGCGTGAGGTTTCGAAAATCATGGGTGCCAGCCCGCCGAATGTGGTTAATGTAGTCAGGATGATTGGTCTGAAACGATGTAATCCTGAGGCGTGTATGGCTTCGAGAGGGGCCATGCCGGCCCTGAGTTTGCGGTTGGCAAAGTCGATTAGTACCAGGGAATCGTTTACCACTACACCGGACAGGGCGATAACGCCGAACATGCTCAAAATACTCAGGCTGTACCCCATGATCAGGTGGCCGATAAATGCACCCACGATACCAAAAGGTATTGCGATCATGATAATTAAAGGTTGTATATAGCTGTTTAATGGAACAGCCAGCATTGCGTAGATAATTATCATAACCATGACAAGTCCTCTGAAAAGGCTTTGCATGCTCTTTTTCTGTTCGGCCTGATGGCCCTCGAAACTATAAGCCAGACCAGGATATTTTTGCTGAAGTTCAGGAAGGATTTCAGCCTTTATTGAAGTAAGTATCTGTCCGGCCTGGCTTCTCGGAGATACATCGGCTGTTACGGTTACTATTCTTTGGCCGTTTCGGCGATTGATGTCAGTATAAGATCTGCCATGGCTGATATATACAGCATCCCGAAGGAGAATTTCGGTTCCTTTTGGTGTTTGCAACACCATTTCTTCCAGGCTGTATTCGGAAATACGTTCCTGTCTTGGCAACCTCACCAAAACCTTGACTTCATTTCGACCCCGCTGCTGCCTGAGAACTTCGACGCCATAAAACGCATGACGTACCTGTCTGGCTACTTCCCGGGCTTCCAGGCCAAGGCTTCGAGCCACAGGCTTGATTTTAAAATCAATTTGCTGCTTGCCAGGTGAGAATCCATCATCAATATCTTTTGTTTTTGGATAAAAACTCAGGGCTTCGGCCATATCTGCGCTGGCTTTTTCAAGAATATCCATTTTCCGGTGACTGAGTTCTATGGACATGGCTGCCCCTCTTCCAGGACCGCCGGCATCAGATTCAAATTTGATAGATTCCAGTCCTGGAATAACGCCTGTTTGCTTCCTCCATCGTCTGCTGACATCAGTCGTGGAAAGGGGACGAACACCAGGGGGAGTGAGATAGGTGCGTATTTCTATCGTGTTATCATTAATGCTGGAAAAAATGCCTTCCATTAGCTTTTTATCGCCATTTTTTGAAGCTACCTCCCGGGCTGCCTGTATCAGTTTTTTTTCCACCTGCCGGGTTTTTTCAAAGGCTGTTCCAAAAGGAAGAACAGCGGTCACCTTTGCATAATCGGATTCGATTTTTGGAAAAAGTTCAAACCCCATACGCCCGCTCTTAATATAGCCGATGGTTAAAAGAATGATTGCGATTCCTGTTGCCATGGTCAAATAGCGCCATCGAATGGTTATGTGTAGAAATGGTCCGTAGCATTGGTGGACAAACTTCATAAAAGCACGTCCAAAATTTTGTTGTACACGAAATATCCAGCCAAACAACCTTGATGGACCCTCTGTTTTTTTGTGTCCTATGTGCGCCGGAAGGATAAAAAAACTTTCAATAAGAGAGATGGCAAAAACGCTGATAACCACTACAGGAATTTGCTTAAATATTTTGCCCATAAATCCGGACACAAAAAACATGGGAACAAAGGCCACCATGTTGGTAAGGATAGCAAAGGTAATCGGCATGGCAATTTCTCTGGCACCTGCAACTGCCGCCTTGGACCAGGTATTTCCGCTTTGCTGGTGATAGTAGATGTTTTCACCCACGATGATGGCATCATCGACAACAATCCCAAGGGTTACAATAAAAGCAAACATGGAGATCATGTTTATACTTACATCAGAGATGTTTAAAAAGAAAAGAGAGCCCAGAAAAGATATCGGTATCCCAAGACTAACCCAAAAGGCAAGGCGGGGTTCTAAAAAAAGAGCCAGCAGTATAAATACCAGGGCAAGTCCTATTAAGCCGTTTTTCATCAAAAGTCCCAGCCGCTGACGATACATATCCGAACGGTCATTTCTAAGGTCAACACCAAGTCCCTTTGGAAGAGACACCTTGACCTCTTTTACTACTTGTCTTACTGCGTCTGAGACAGATAAAGGGGTCTGGCCTCCTACCCGGTAAATATCAAGCATCACAGCCGGCTTTCCGTTGTAACTTGAGGACATTGTTGTTTCTTCAAAGCCGTCTTTGATTATTGCTATATCTTCAAGCAAAATCTGCGAGCCGTCGTTTGCCGTAATAATAGGAATTTGGGCAAATTCCGGACCGAAATTTCTGCGTTCTTTCATTCGAACCAGGATATCTCCTGATGGTGTTTTGATGGCGCCGCCAGGAAGTTCTACTGAAGCTCTTTTTATACGCTGGGCTACATCATCAAGGGTGAGAGAATATGCGCGAAGGGTATTTGCGGGGATTTCTATATCAATTTCATAGTTTCTTGCGGAAATAATTTCTACCTGGGTAATATCCGGCTCCTGGAGAAGCCGGTCCCGGATATAGTCTGCGTATTCTCGAAGGACCCATTCGTTCTGATCCCCGTAAACAGCCAGAGAGACTACGTATCGCTTTCTGGAGACGATAGCTATCACAGGTTCTTCAATATCTTCGGGAAAGGATGTTATGCGGTCCACCTCGCTTTCGATATCCTGAGCGAGCTTTTGAAGGTTTTCACCCTCAATCATTTCAACAGTAACTGTGCCGGAACCTTCGCGGGCTGTGGATCGGATTTCTTCTACCCCCTCAATGCCCTCAACCGCTTCTTCTATAGCAAACAAAATGCCTTCTTCGACTTCCTGTGGGCTTGCTCCCGGGTATGGTACCGTAATTCTGACCATATCTATATCAAAATAGGGAAACACTTCCTGTTTGATATTGTAAGACATGACTATCCCGCCGATAAGCAGAATCAGCATGAGAAGGTTTGCGGCCACAGAGTGACCCGCCATCCATGCGATGGGGCCTTTTTTGATGTTCGGGGTATTTTTATTATTTAAATCCATTAAAAATAAGCTGCTTCTTCTACAAAAAAGAGGAACTTTTCACTTTCAACATATTACTTAGCCTGACAAATTCTTCAACTGTAAGGGTTTCTGCGCGTCGGGTTGGTTCTATGCCTGCATTTTCCAGCGTATGTCGAGACATCTCAGCGGCAATATGCAGCTCGCTGCCTGTAAGAGCGTTTTTAAGATTTTTTCTTCTCTGCCCGAATGCAGCTTTTATCACTCTATAAAGAAACTCTTCATCATCCGAATATTTCAGATTGTCTTTAAAAATTATTTCAAGAACTACGGAATCAACTTTGGGTTTCGGGAAAAATTGGAAAGCCTTAACAGTCGCAATTTTTTTTACGTCCGCACAATAATTGAGCATAACGGTAAGACGTCCATATTCTTTGCAACCCGGCTGTGCGGTAATGCGTTGAGCAAGTTCTTTCTGAAACATAAGAACTGCACGGCTTACAGTACTTCTTGCTTTTATAAGTTTAACAAGAACCTGGGAGGAAATATTGTACGGAAGGTTTCCTAAAATTATTATTTTACGCTTAGCTTCTTCAGCAAATTTCTCAATGTTAACTTTCAGTATATCTTTCTCAATTAAAACAACATTAAAAAGGCTGTTTAAAGCAAGTTCCGTTTTTAACAAAGAGATTATCTTACTATCCTTTTCAACCGCATAAACCTTTTTTGCTACCATAGCGGCAGGAATCGTAAGGGCTCCCAAGCCGGCCCCTATTTCTAAAACAACATCTTCCGGCATAACCCCGCTGCGGGATACAATCATTTCCGAAGTAGCGGAATTTTCCAGAAAATGTTGGCCAAATTGCTTCCTGGCATGCATTTGCCAGGCGGCAAGCAGTGTTCTTGGAGATGTCATATTCAAGCTTTCTTGCGTAACCGAAGTCTGATAAATATCTTGCGAGTTATAAAATAGGCCGCTATACCGGGGAGAATACCAAGAATAATTCCGCCTGTAACCATAGCAATAGTAACATTTGCTCCAAGTTTTAACAGCTCTAAAATTGACTCATATTTTGTACTGAAAGGAGCTGAATTGCCAAGAATAGACATCCCAAGATCGTAGCTGCCCTTGTAAAAGAAAGGTATAGTAAGAGGATTGCTGAACCATACACCGATTGCGGCGGCTGCTTTGCTTCCCCGTAAAACAAACGCCAGAAATATAGCAAGAACGGTATGAAAAGGAATAGTGGGAGTTACGCTTATAAATACTCCTATAGCCATTCCAAGAGCGACATAATGCGGGTCCCCATTAAGTTCTTTAAATCTAATTATAATCTGACGGATTTTTTCTCTATAATTCATTCAATTTTACCATGTCTGACGGGATGTTAAATCATTCGGAACGTTAAATCCTTACCTGCAATACCGAATAGTTACAAAAATTACTCTGAAAGTAAGTCTGAAAAATTAATTATGCAGTCAAAGAAATCTTCTTCCCGTACTTTGTTTGACAGGTCGCCTTCGTAAATCAATACAGGTCTTATTGACAGCATACCGGGAAACGGAATGCGAGATATTTTTTCGTATACTTCGGCAATTATATTTTTCTCTATTTTTCTTTTGAATTTGATCTCACAAACATAAACGGTATACTTTGTTCTGATCAACAGGTCAACCTGACACGCTTTTTGAGTTGCGGAACTATTCTGAAAATATGGAGTGGCAGAGAGTACTGAGTTGGGATTTATCGAAAGTAGTTTAAAGATTGTCGAAGGGTTGCTGAGAACAAGATTCTCAAACTGAAATCCCATAATGGTTTCCCAATTCGTCAAATCTTCAATGCTGATATTTTTATAAATGCCGATCTTGATTCTCTCTGCAAATAATTCTAATAAAAATAGATTCTTGTGTCAAGTAAAGGTCGGAATTAAAATGTCACTAAAACAATAAATATACATTTTGTGTGATACGATACAGTAACAGCTTTATTAACACTAAATCGGTTTTTTTGTTCCTTAGTGACAGAACGAAGAGTCTTGTTTGGAGGTGGTGGATTGGTTTTGCATCAGCAATTCCCGATTGGAGCCAGAATGCCTAAAATAGCGAAGTAAGGAATTAGCCTTTCGTAAACTTTTTCTTGAATTTCGTCCAAGACCGATGACATCTGCTGTTTTTTAAATCTTTTTTCTGGACAAAAACGAAGAAATTTTTTATGTATGCATGACAAACTCTATCTACAGGAGAAAATGTCATGTTTGAAAAAAATAACAGGAAAACGCAATCTAAAAAGTGAGAGCCCCCCTCAAAAATTAAATTACGAAAGCATCTCAATGCGGATGCGTTGTTCATGTCTATCCGCCGTGAATTTGAGAAAATACCGGAATTCCGAACCGGAGATATCAAAATAAGCATACCTGATGTTTTGATGTCGGCC
>DAOWEW010000090.1 GCA_030638305.1 Desulfobacteraceae bacterium | reverse complement strand
TAAGGTAAATTAACTTATGGAACGGCTGAACTATTTTATAAGGCGGTTTCTTCTTGTAATCCCGACTTTTATTGGAATTACTATTTTGTGTTTCGGGCTTATACAATTTGTACCCGGCGGTCCTGTAGAGCAAATCATCATGAAGATGAAAGGAATCGGCGATGGTGAATCAGGCAGGGGAGCCGGAGCCCACACATCCATTTCTATGCAACAGCGAAAAGCCATAGAGGCTCATTTTGGTTTTGATCAACCATTTTACAAGCGATACTGGAAATGGCTTGTGACAGACAGGCTGGGAATGAAAATGGAATCCTACCAATTCCCCAACAAAACTGCATGGCAATTAATCAAGGAACGTTTTAAGGTTTCACTTATCTTTGGTGTTACAGGCTTTTTTTTATCCTATCTTGTTTGTATACCGCTTGGCATATTAAAAGCCTTGCATCACAATAAAATGTTTGATTTTGGTTCAAGTTTAGTCATCTTTGTGGGGTATGCAATTCCTGCTTTTGCTTTTGGAATGGTGCTGAAAATGCTTTTTTGCGGTACAGTGGAAGGCTTGTGGGATTTCTTCCCTGTATCCGGATTTTACTCGGATAATTTTGCTAAAATGACATTTTGGGCGCAAACAAAGGATATATTTATGCACATGTTTCTTCCTGTGCTATGCTATATGGTCGGAAATTTTGCAATCCTGACTTTGCTCATGAAAAACTCACTTCTTGAGCAAATAAGTAAAGATTATATAAGGACAGTCCTTGCAAAAGGAGGAAGTTTTACAAGAGCAATATGGGGACATGCTTTGCGCAATTCCTTAATTCCTGTTGCAACCGGCTTTGGCTCTATTCTAACAGTTATGTTTGCAGGGTCTGTTATTATCGAACAGGTTTTTGAGATACCCGGGATGGGGCGTTTGAGCCTTGAGGCAATTGTGGGCAGGGATTATCCTGTTTTCATGGGAATTCTTTCGCTTACTTCAGTTCTTGGACTTATCGGAAATATTGTTTCGGATTTCCTGTATATCCTTATAGACCCAAGAATAGATTTTCAGAAAAACTGACAATGTTTTTTAATTTTTACAACAATCCAATAGCGCGAAAAAGATTTTTGCGTTTCAAAGAGATGAAACGTGCCTATATCGCACTTTGGATATTAATAATTCTTTATCTTGTCAGCCTTGGTTCCGAACTGATCTGCAACAACGCTCCTTTGTATGTCAGGTTTAACGAAAAATCTTATTATCCTTTATATCAATATTATTCCGAAGATATATTTACAGGAAATAATAAACAAACAAAGCCTGATTACAAAAAATTAAACAATCTTTCTTCCTTTAAAAAAAACCCTGACAATTTTATGATTTTTCCGCCAGTTCCCTATGGACCTTTTGAAAGCATTGATCCTGAATCAATTATAGTTTCAGACAATGTAACAATTGATTTAACACCCATGCCAAAAATCGGCACCGTCAATATAAGAAAAGATTATTCGATTGAAAAATCCGACTCATTTGGTTTATTTATCGACAGAAAGAAAAGCAAAGTCAAGGATTCCGTTATTACCGAATACTTTATAATCCCGCCAGAGTTAAAACTTGCGATGGAAAAGCGATTTGCAAACAACAAAGCCCCCCGAATTACTCATATAATTAAAAGTTATAACGGAATGGAAGTAGAAATATCATTTTCTACTTTTTCTCCACGAAAAAAGCCGCCCAAAAGCGTCAGGCTTCTATTAAAAGAAGTTACGCAAAAAAATCAAAGAGCCCTGAAGTTAGTTTTTAACAGAGAACCCGAACTGATTCAGAATAATTTGATATCAAATGGATATGAAATGTGGAAAGCGCTTTCAGTCCCGGATAAAGAATTACTGGTCAAGCTTGTCAAAACACGTTTTTTAAATCCCGTAGATCCAATAACGCTAACCATAGGAAGCCAGATATACCTGATTGATTTTATCAAGGAAGACGTCCGCTTTCCTTTTGGTCCTTCAGAAAACCATTTAATGGGTATTGATGGAGCAGGCAGAGATGTATTTGCCAGAATTCTTTACGGTATGCGCACTTCAATTACCTTCGGACTGATGCTTGTAATCAGCTCAATGGCAATCGGTATTATTACCGGATCTATTCAGGGGTATTATGGAGGGGCTATTGATATAACCTGCCAGCGTCTTATCGAAATCTGGAGCGCACTTCCATTTCTCTATATTATGATACTTATGGGATCAATCTATGGAAGAAGTTTTACTCTGCTTTTGTTTTGCTATGGACTTTTCAACTGGATAGGAATCTCTTATTATATCAGAGCTGAATTTTTTCGCCTGCGCAAACAGACATTTGTAGAGGCTGCTGTTTGCACTGGCATATCTACGCATAAAATAATTTTTAAACATATTCTTCCAAACGCCATGGTACCGGTGATCACATTTTTCCCTTTTTCTCTCGTTGGTGCCATAGGAGCGCTTACTGCCCTTGATTATCTTGGATTCGGACTTCCGCCGCCGACTCCAAGCTGGGGTGAACTTCTTTTTCAGGCCCAGCAATACAGATGGGCGTGGTGGCTTATACTATATCCATCTCTTTTTTTATTTATAGTTATGCTTCTATGTGTTTTCATTGGTGAAGGAATAAGAAACGCATATGATCCAAAAAAATTCACCAGGATTGAATAGGAAAAAGCAGGGGTTAGGGATCGGGGGTCAGAAGTCAGAAGTCGGGAGTCAGGAGTCGGGGAGCAATGAGCGAAATATTGCTGGAAATTGATAAGCTTACTGTCAGCTTTGAAACAGACGAAGGTGTCTTTAAAGCAGTCGACGATGTTTCATTTCATGTAAAAAAGAATGAAATAGTCGGACTGATCGGCGAATCAGGGTGCGGCAAATCTGTAACCGCTCTCAGCATACTGCGTCTTATCCCTTCACCATCAGGCAGGATTGAAAACGGTCAAATAATCTTCAGAGGTAACGACCTGTTAAAGCTGGATATCAGAAAGATGAAGGCAATAAGGGGCAATGCCATAAGCATAATCTTTCAGGAACCATCCGCTGCCCTGTCCCCTCTTCACAGAATCGGACAGCAGATAATGGAGAGCCTCACACTTCATAAAAATATAAGTAAAAAAATAGCCTGGAATATTGCTGAAAGCTGGCTTGAAAAAGTAGGCATTTCTGATGCAGGAGAAAGAATGTTTTCATACCCCTATCAACTTTCAGGAGGTATGCAGCAAAGGATTATGATAGCAATGGCTCTTATGCTGACACCCGATCTCGTAATAGCCGATGAACCTACAACCGCACTGGATGTAACCACCCAGGCTCAGGTTTTTGAATTGATAAAGGAACTGAGACAAAGCCATACTTCTATGTACGACCCCGACCACCGGCGCAACCTCATCTCTTCCCAACAGGTGGTGATCGAAGGGGGGGCGTACCGCTTCGCGATCCCGGGCG
>DAOWEW010000255.1 GCA_030638305.1 Desulfobacteraceae bacterium | reverse complement strand
GTTAGCACAGTTATTATCTCCAGCTATAAATTTTCAAAGAACTCAGGAACAATGGCTTTAAGGATACCCTCGCCATTTTTTCAATAAATCTAGCAGGAACGGCCTGAGCTTTTGCCGAAGACCATTGAATTTCATCATCTCTTCGGAGGTTTCACTGATTTTTTGTCGCTCACAGTTCGGATAGCGAGTCGTAACCGTCTCTTAAATTTTTTCTCTGCTCTCGGGATGTTATCCCGAGAAAGCTCTATATTATCAAGGATAGGCTTGTAGTATTCATCTATCAGGATTACAACTTTTTGATTATGTTTTTCAGATATTTGTCTGACAAGCTCATCAAACCTGTCACTTATATTTTTTTCTTTTAACTTAAGGAACGTGGACGAAATAACTTCCGCAACTATGCATCACAGTTTCAGGCCATCTTTACCCGATCTAAATCTGTGCGCCTACTTGCGGAAGTTATTTCGTCCACGTTCCTAACCTTATATTCTTCTGCAAATCGTGAAAGAAGATAATTGAAACGCGAATTAAGGCTATCAATATCCTTGAAGATACCGGCGCCAAAACTGATATGCAGCACAGGCAATTGCTCATCCCAGTTCCAGTTGTTTTCAAGAAACAGACCTTTAAAATATTCTTTCCTGCCTGAAAATGCCTGGTGCAATGTATCCAGAAAAAGGCTTTTCCCAAATCTTCTGGGACGGGAAAGAAAATAATAACCGGATTCTTATTTAATTAGATTATAAACAAACTCAGTTTTATCCACGTAATAGAAATTGCCGGATCTTATTTTTTCAAAACTCTGAATTCCAATGGGATATTTTTTCATTGACTGGTTCTTCCGTAACGTAGGGGCACGATGCATCGTGCCCCTCCTTATGGCGCTTATGCTTTTTCAGGATATTTGTAAAGGTTCAAACCCATTACAACATCAGTGCCATCAATTTTCTGGTTACCACGTGTGCTGGCAATTGTTATTGTTTTGCCGGATTTTGAGGGGCCAAACTCTTTTGTTAAATCTATCTCAATAATCAGTTTATCATCTTTAACTTCATAGTTTATGTTCTGCATTTTTTCACCTCTTTTTTGTATTTGCATGGTGTTTTCGGTTACCCTCTACACAGGAATATTTCCGTGTTTTTTAGGGGGTCTGAACTCTTTTTTGCTGCACATTATTTCCAGGGCATCAATCAGGCGGGGCCTTGTTTCGCTCGGAACAATAACAGCGTCAATATAGCCCCTGTTTGCCGCACAATAAGGATTTGAAAAAAGCTCCTCGTATTCCTTGATTTTTTCTTTTCGCTTTGCAGCAGGATCATCACTTGCTTTTACTTCTTTCCTGTATATTATATTAGCAGCTCCCGCTGCTCCCATTACCGCAATTTGCGCACCGGGCCAGGCAAAAGCCATATCAGCACCGAGATGTTTAGATGACATGGCAATATAGGCTCCTCCATAGTCCTTTCGGGTAATAAGAAGTATTTTCGGTACGGTTGCCTCTGAATAACACCATAGAAGTTTTGCACCGTGGCGAATAATTCCTCCCCATTCCTGCTGGCTTCCGGGCATATAGCCCGGCACATCGGCTATCGTGAGAATGGGAATATTAAAAGAATCGCAGAATCGTATAAAACGAGTTGCTTTGTCGGATGCATTAATATCTAAGCAACCGGCAAGAGTCATTGGCTGATTTGCAATAATGCCTATACTTTTTCCATTCAGTCTGGCAAAACATATGATTATATTGGGAGCAAAAAACTCATGAGGCTCAAAGAATTCTCCCATATCAACGATTGAACGTATCACGGCCTTCATATCATAAGACTGGTTTGGATTATCCGGAATAATTGTGTTTAGTGCCGGATCTGTGCGCTTTGGATTATCTCCCGTATCAATATCGGGCGGATCTTCCATGTTGTTTGAAGGCAGATATGACAGAAGCTTTTTTATCCTGCTTATGGCGTCTTCATCGCTTTCACAGGCAAAGTGAGCCACACCGCTTTTTTCATTGTGTGTCATGGCTCCTCCAAGGTCTTCAAAGGAAATCTTTTCTCCTGTCACAGACTTGATAACCTCGGGCCCGGTAATAAACATATAGCTGCTTTTTTTAACCATGAATATCCAGTCAGTCATAGCAGGTGAATAGACTGCTCCACCTGCGGTAGGTCCCATTATGGCTGAAACTTGAGGAATAACTCCGGAGCATGCAGAGTTGCGAAAAAAGATCTCCCCAAAACCGGAAAGCGCATCAACTCCTTCCTGTATTCTTGCTCCACCGGAATCATTTATGCCGACAAAAGGCACTCCGGCCTTTAATGCAAGATCCATTACCTTGCAGATTTTTTTTGCGTGCATTTCGCCGAGGGTGCCGGCTCTGGATGTAAAATCCTGGGAAAATGCGAATACATGCCTGCCTTCAACAAGGCCGTGGCCGGTTATAACACCATCTGATGAAATTTCGGTCTTTTCCATGCCGAAATTTACGCACCTGTGTTTTACAAACATATCAATTTCCCGAAATGTTCCTGTATCAAATAAAAGGTTTAATCGTTCACGGGCGGTCAGCTTTCCTTTTTCGTGCTGTTTTGCCACCATTTTTTCGCCGCCCATTTCCAGAATCTTTGCTTCACGGTTTTTCAGATCTTTTATATTATCTTTTACTATGCCCATTTTTCCATTGCCCTCTTAAACCCTGGAATAGAGTTTATAATAGTATCATCATCCACACAAAAAGCTATTCTAAAGTGACCAGGCCCGCCGAAACCGCTTCCCGGTACTACAAGAATCAATTCATCCTTCAGAGCGTTCACAAATTTTACGTCGTCAGGAACAGGAGATTTCGGAAAGAGATAAAAGGCGCCGGATGGCTTGACAAATTCGTAACCACATTCCGCAAGGTTATTACATAGCACATCTCTTTTTCTTTGATATTCAGATATATCAACGCTTGCTCCCTGTATTGGAGCTATTATCCGCTGCATAAGAGCAGGAGCGTTAACAAATCCAAGAATTCTATTAGATAAAGCCATCCCGTTCATAAGATTTTCTTTGAAAACAGCCATTGGATTAACCGCAATATATCCTATGCGCTCGCCTGGTATGGAAATATCCTTGGAATACGAAGTAGCAATTATGCTGTCTTTATAGCAGTTGAATATACCTGGAACCTTAACTCCATCATAGACGATTTTGCGGTATGGCTCATCGGAAACAAGATAAATAGTTCGGCCTGATTTTTTCCCTTTGTCATTTAATACAGCCCCGAGTTCAATCAGGCTTTCTTCGCTGTATATCCGGCCTGTTGGATTGTTCGGAGAATTTATGAGCACTGCTTTTGTTTTATTATTAATGGCCGATGAAATTGCAGTTATATCCAGACTGAAATCAGGCTTTGTCGGTACTGTTTTTAATATTCCGCCATGGTTATCAGCATAAAAGTTGTATTCAACAAAATAAGGAGAAGGAGTAATAATTTCGTCGCCCGGATCTAATATTGTTTTAAAAATAACGTTAAGAGCCCCTGCTGCGCCGCAAGTCATTATTATTTCATTTGCAGAAATCTCTATCTGCTGTTCCGCTGAAACACAGGCTGCCACAGATTTGCGAACATAAGGAAAACCAACGTTGGGCATATATGCGTGATTCCCCTTCACAGAGGAGTTAGAAATATCTATCAGGCTATTTCTGAAACTTTCCGGAGGGTTAAGGTTCGGGTTGCCAAGGCTGAAGTCATATACATTGTCGGATCCATGTTCTGCCTTAAGACGCGCACCCTCTTCAAACATTTTGCGTATCCATGAAGATTTGGATAGCGCTTCCTCAATCTTTTTTGCAATCGTCATAATAACGAGATCCTTGTTAAATAGTTGTCAGTTTACGGTTATTTTCAATAAACCATGCAACGACTGAAGCATTTTAACCGGTAACCGTAAACCGACAAATGTAAACCGTTATTCCACTGATTCAACAGACTTTATTTCCGGGAGAGCCTTTGTTATAATTTTTTCAATTCCGTCTTTAATCGTCATTTGCGACATAGGACATCCTGAACAGGCACCTTTCAATCGCACCTTAACTACTCCATCATCCACAGAAACAAGTTCCGCATCTCCTCCATGAGACTGCAACGAAGGCCTTATTTTTTCCATGATTTCCAAGACTTTTTCTTTTATCATTATATTGCTCTCCTTAAATCATTATAAAAATTTTTTTTAAAAGTTTCAAACTCATTATTTAATATTGCTTCCCGTATTTTTTTCATGAGGTTTGTATAATAATGAATATTATGAATTGTATTCAAACGATAGGAAAGCAACTCTTTTGATAGGTACAGGTGGCGTAAATAGGCTCGTGAGTAATTACAGCAGGTATAACAGGTGCATCCTTCTTCTACAGGTTCGGTGTCGTATCTGAAACGGGAATTGCTGATATTTATTGTGCCGTGTTTTGTGAACATCTGACCGTTTCTGGCATTTCTTGTCGGGATAACACAATCAAACATATCTGCACCAAGAGAAACAAGCTCTACGAGATCTTCAGGCATTCCAGTTCCCATTACATATTTTGGTTTTGTATCCGGCAGAACAGGGAGTGTGAATTCTGCAATATCAAACATTATGTCTTTAGGTTCCCCAACACTTAATCCGCCGACTGCATAGCCGTTGAAATCTGTTTCTACTATTTCTTCAATAGAAATTTTGCGAAGATCTTTGAACATTCCTCCTTGAATTATTCCGAACAGTAAATTTTGAGCGCCTTTGTTTGCATTCCATACTTTTTTGCATCTTTTTGCCCATGCTGAAGTTAGTTCTACTGAAATTTTTGTTTCATTTTTGCTTGATGGATAGGCAATACAGTTATCTAAGCACATCATTATATCCGAGTTGAGACAGATCTGAATTTCAACAGCCTTTTCAGGAGTCAGCAAATGTTTTGATCCATCAATGTGGGACTGAAAAGTAACACCCTCCTCATTTATTTTTGTGAGCTTTGCAAGCGAAAAGACCTGAAATCCGCCACTGTCGGTCAGAATCGGTCCGTGCCAGTTTGCAAATTTGTGAAGGCCGGAAAACAGATTTATCACTTCACATCCAGGCCTTAAATATAAATGATATGTATTGCCAAGAATTATTTGAGCTCCGGCTTTCAGAAGTTCTTCAGGGGACAATGACTTTACTGTCGCAAGGGTTCCAACCGGCATAAATACAGGAGTTTCAATAATACCATGACGAGTATGAAGTAATCCTGCTCTTGCCCTTGTTTTTTTGCATTTCGCAACTACATTGAAATCGGTCATATGAATATGAAGGTTCTGGGTTCTGGGTTCAAGGTTCTGGGTTTATGCAATAAACATCGCATCACCATAGCTGAAAAACCTGTACCTTTCTTTAATTGCTTTGCTGTAAGCATCAAGAATATTTTTGCGGCCTGCAAAAGCTGATACAAGCATTAGAAGTGTTGACTTTGGCAGATGAAAATTTGTAATCATTGCATCTATCACTTTAAACTTGTAACCAGGATATATGAATAGATCACAGTTTCCGCTTTTGTTTACAATAATACCATTAGTATCGGATAGATATTCCAATGAGCGAACGCAAGTTGTTCCTACGGCTATGATCCGATTTCCATTTGCTTTTGCGTTGTTTATAATTTTTGCACTTTTTTCAGGGATTGTACACCATTCGGAATGGATTCCGTGATCCCTTATATCTGAAACTCTTACAGGCAAAAAAGTACCATATCCCACGTGTAGGGTAATTTCAACTATCTTGATACCTTTTGATTTTAATCTTTCGATAAGTTTTTCCGTAAAATGAAATCCTGCCGTAGGCGCTGCAATAGCGCCTTTTTGAGAGGCGTAAACTGTTTGATATGACTGTTTGTCATTGCAGAGGATATCTTCTTGATCCCGCCTTATGTAAGGCGGCAGGGGAATTTTACCAATCCGGTAAAGTAATTCTTCAAAATCATCCTTGCAGGTAAATTTTACCGAATAAATTTCATTGCGAGAGCTTATTACTTCAGCCTTCAATCCCTGATCAAAAAAAATAGTTGAGCCCTGCCTTGTGCGTTTTGAACTTTTTATCAGGCACTCATGGATAAAAATATTGTCATCTTTTCTTTTGTTAATACCTTTTGCGTAGTCAAGGATAAGTATTTCCGCTTTTCCGCCAGTGTCTTTTTTGCCGATTAGTCTTCCCGGAACGACTTCAGTGTTGTTAACAATTAGTATATCGGACGGTGAAAGGAAATCACAAATCTTGTAGAATTTATGATGAGATAGCCTGCCTGTTTTCCGATGCAAAAATATGAGTTTTGAGTGCTCCCTTTTTTCAATCGGTTTTTGAGCTATAAGCTCATTTGGGAGGTCGTAGTTATAGTCAGTTATTGCAAACACGATTTCTAACTTTTTCCCAAATAAACTATAAACAGTCCTATTAACATAATTATAAAACCAAATTTTCGTAATGCTTCGTCCGGCATCTCAAAAATTTTCTGTAACCAGGATTTCATTTTTTCAGGAAAAGCAAAGTATGGCAGCCCTTCAACAATCATCAGCATACCAAGTAAACATAAGAAAAATTCCATATTTATCCCTTCAAAAGTCTCATGTTGAATCCATTTTCAGCAAAAAACCGGAGCCAAATCTATAGTTAATCCTTTTAAGAGTTCAACTTCTATCTTATCTTCTTCAGAATAGGTTTCCGGTTTTCCGTATAAACCGTTTTCCATTATTTTGTATATCGTTACAATTTTATATATTGGATGCACAATCCAATATTCCTTGACACCATTTTTTTCATATTGTTGAAGCTTTTTAATATTATCTATAGAAGCGCTTGAGGGTGAAACGATTTCAATAACCAGATCAGGCGCTCCTTTACACCCTTTTTCATCTAATTTTGATGAATCGCAAACCACAAACATGTCGGGCTGAACCACATTTTTAATGTCTTCATCTTTTTCATTCGGTTCAGGTAATCTCACATCAAGAGGAGCAGAAAAGACTTCGCAAGGCTTATCAGACAAAAAAATTCCGATTTGCAACAATAATTGTCTTGATACTCTTTGATGATTCACAGAAGGGGCTGGGGTCATGTTATATGCCACTCCGTTTATCAATTCCCATCTTTCGTTGTCATTCCATGTTAAATAATCTTTATAGGTGAATACTCTATCCAGTTCCTTTTGTAGTAAAGGCATAATTTTCTCCCTTCTTGCTTACACGTTCATAGCGTAGTTTGACCGTACACCATTCTTGCTGCACTTCATAACATTATCAAGACGTTATGCCCGACCGCTCAATAATTATATACCATCTGCTGATGTGGCAGTCAAACTCTATCATCAGAAATTCCGGATACATGGATTGCCCAACAGATAAATAAGGAACGTGGCAACGTCCAAGTATTGACCATTTCTTAATTGTAAAAATCTTTTTTTTGCTATAATCTGTAAAAAATGTTCAATTTATATTTAAGATTGTTTGTATGATCATGGCAAAGAAGGAGCAGGCAATGAAATATCCTTTACAGCCTGCCTGAAATTGTCAGTCAAATACAAGATGGCAAAAATCAAGTGCAAGAGTACGGAAAAAAGCTTGAACAAAGACATGGGAACCTGCGGCTGCAAAAGTTTATTGTAGTGGCTCTGGGGTTTGAGAGGATATGTTTTAAAAACATATAATCAATCTTCGCGGTTCGGCACATCAGCAGACACATTTTCTTGTTCTTTGAAACATCATGCTTTCCTGTTCTGCGTCAAAATTCTGACTTTTTCTTCCTGTCTTTCAATATTATTCTCTTTTTATATGGACACAACTTCTTGACTTTAATACATATGTGTATGAATAGACATTACCTGGCACATAAGTTGCTTATTTAAACTTAGGTTGGACAATTTTTTGCGAAGAAATGTGCTGAGATCTTAACGCCAAGGAGGGCTTGTGCTTGTATTAACAAGAAAAATCGGTGAACGAATTAACATTGGTGATGATATTGTTATCAGTGTTCTTGAAATCAACAGAGGAAGTGTGAGGATAGGCATTGATGCCCCAAGACAAATATCTATCCTCAGGCATGAGGTTTATGAGAAAATCCGGCAAGAGAACCTCAACTCATCCCAAGGAATTTCCGCTGATGTTGCAAGGGCAGCTCGTCTCTGGCGGAAAAAAGGTTTTAACCTGAGTTGAGCGATTTTTGGGGAAGAAATGTGCTGAGATCTTGATGCGCAAGAGATTAGTGCAGATTGAGTCAAAAATCGCTCAATTTAGGTTTAAGGAGTAAGGTGTTGAAAATAGAAACCACACAGTTTGGGACGATTCAGATTGAAGAAGAAAAGATTATCACCATGCCGGCCGGTATGCCCGGCTTTCCGGGAAGGAAACGCTTTATTATTCTGGAACGTGAAAACACGCGACCATTTTACTGGTACCAGTGTGTGGATGATTCTGTTCTGGCATTTGCTATCGTTAATCCTTATCTTTTCAAGCCGGATTATTCGGTTGATCTAACGCAGACGCTTAAGGAAATGTCGTGGGAAGCAGAGGGGGAAGAAAATTTGGAACTTTATGTGGTGGTAAATACCTCTAATGGTGTACCTGACAAAATAACAGCCAATTTAATTGGCCCGCTTCTTATCAACATAAAAAGATATGAAGCTGTTCAGATGGTTATCCATGGCAGCTCATATTCTCACAAATATCCTGTTTTCGGAAATTTGAAAACTCAAAAGTAATTTGGTAACAACTATGGGTGGCGGGCACTTAAATATTACCCCCATTGCTCAACAAGATCGTGTTCAATCTTCAGATGGTCAAGAACCCTTGCAATTACGGAATCTACAAGGTCGGAGATACTTTTCGGATTGGAATAAAAGGAGGGTGAGGGAGGCATGATAGTAGCGCCGGCCTCAGCGGCTACGTACATATTTTTCAAATGAATAATACTTAAAGGGGTCTCTCTTGGCAGCAGAATTAACGGACGATTTTCCTTTATATTAACATCAGCAGCTCTGTGAATAAGGTTATCTGCCATGCCGGATGCAATTGCTCCAAGTGTTTTCATTGAGCATGGGATAATAACCATGCCGTCATTCCTGAACGATCCGCTCGCTGGAGGAGCAAAAAAATCATCCTGATCATATGTATATAAATAAGCATTTTTATTAAATATAATACCATTATCCTTTAAAAAAGATGAAAAGGATTCACCTCTGTAACCGGTTTCATGCTCAAGTACTTTGTAGCCGGCTCTTGATATTACAAGATATATCTTTACCGGATTTTTCAAAAGAGCCGTAAGAAGCCTGATTCCATATATAGACCCCGAAGCCCCGCATATGGCCACTACAATTTTTTTGCTCACATCCATCTCCTGACCAATTCATCTGCAAGGACACCGAGAAATAAAGTTATGGAAATTAAACTGTTCACATGAAAAAAAGCAAAATTAACCTTGCTGAGATCATCCGGTTTAATTAGACGGTGTTCAACAATTAATAAAAGCCCGATTATAACTACTGCGCAAAAGTACAAAAGGTTCATATCAAAAACAATATAGATCAGAAAGAAAAAACAAAAAGAAGTAAGGTGGATAATAGAAGCTATAATAAGTGCTTTTTTTATACCGAAATAAGCAGGTATGGAAAAAAGCCCTTCATTTTTGTCAAATTTAATGTCCTGACAGGCATAAAGAATATCAAAGCCGGCAATATAGGTCATGAGGGCAATTGAAAGAATAAAAACGGGCCACGAAAAGGTTTTGGCAATGGCCAGCCATGCTCCTGCAGGGGCAAGAGATATGACGAAGCCCAAATAAATATGGGAAAGCCATGTAAACCTTTTTGTATAGGAATAGGAGAAAAGTAAAACAAGCAGAGGAAAGGAAAAATAAAAACAGAGTTTTCCGAGCATTGCTGAAGAAAATATAAAAAGACCTGAAAATAAAATTACAAATAATATTGCTGAAAATAAAGAAAGCCTTCCTGATGGTATTTCGCGATCTGATGTACGTGGATTCTTTGCGTCTAACCTTGCATCCGCTATCCTGTTAAAGCCCATGGCAGAGGAGCGCGCTCCAATCATGGCAAGAAAAACCCAGAAGATATCCGATAAAATTATTGGATATTGGCGCTGGGCAAGTATCACTGCCGAAAAAGCAAAGGGAAGAGCAAATACAGCATGGCTGAACTTTATCATTTTCCCGTAAGCCAGAATCCGTTCCAGCATCGCTACAACCCTATCCCGTCGATATGTGCCCCACAATGTGCACACCTGCCGTTTTCTATAAGGTTCTTTTTTACATAAAAACCTTGCCTGTCAATAAGGAGATTGTTGCATTTATAACAAAACGTGTTTTCACTGTTTTCACTTAGCACATTACCTGTATAAACATATTTCAAGCCTGTTTTAATACCAATCTCACGGGCCATAATAAGTGTCTCAAGAGGTGTGGATGGCCGGTCGAGAAGTTTATATGTTGGGTAGAACCCGCTTATATGCCATGGTGTCTCAGGCCCAAGAAATTCTACAAGGAATTCAGCCAGCATTTCAAGCTCATGCCTGTCATCATTCAACCCCGGAATAAGAAGAGTTGTTACTTCAATAAAAATACCAAGCAACTTCATCTGTATCAAAGTTTCTTTCACATGCTCTATCTTGGCTTTGCAAATTTCTTTATAAAATTTTTCGTTAAAAGCCTTTAAATCAACATTTGCCGCATCAAGATAAGGACTTATCATCTCAATGGCCTCGGAAGTCATGTATCCATTTGTTACAAATACGTTCAGGATTCCTTTCTCATGTGCAATCTTAGCAGTATCATATGCAAATTCAAAATATACGGTGGGTTCAGTATAGGTATAAGCTATGCTTTTGCAGTTTCCTTTTATAGCAGCATCTACAATATCTTCAGGTGTAAAAAAATCACCCATTATCATTCCATTATGATCGGAAGGCATCTGGGCGATGTCTGCATTCTGGCAAAACAGGCATTTAAAATTGCAACCCACTGTTGCTACAGAATAAGACAGGCTCCCCGGAAAAACATGAAACAAAGGCTTTTTTTCAATTGGGTCTATATTCCCTGCAATAAGCTTTCCATAAACCAGGGTCTTCAGAATTCCTTCCTGATTCTCCCGTACACCGCATATTCCGCGCCTGCCATTCTTTATGACACAGCGATGGTTGCAAAGATTGCATCTTGTTTTTTTTTCATTAAGAGATTCGTAAAGATATGCTTCCATTTTAACCCGCCAATGCATTGCTTGTCTGTTTTATTGAAAGCGGTCTGGTTCTATAACGGGGAACAGGAGCAAACACAATGCCTGCAAATGCCCCGAACGGGCATCTTTGAACCAGTTTCAAACGTTCTATTCCTGTGGTTATTTTTCCTGATGCTGATAAAAACTGACAAACAGTTCTCCATGATACAGGAACATCTCCCAAAATGGTACGAATAATTTTCTTTAATTCCCAGACACTGAAAAACTGCGCCCGGTTGTAAATGCTTTTGGTAAATATCCCTTTAAGCCGCAGTTGTATACCTTTAAGAGCATACCTGTTAAGTACACCTATGAAAATCCTGTCTTTTGTAACCCTGCAGGCCTCTTCAATTGCCTTTTTTGGGTCTTCAACAAATTCCAGCGTTGTTATAAAGCAGGCATAGTTAAATGAATTATCATCAAAAGGTAGATCTTCAGCAAATCCGCGATGTAAATCCACGCGATGTCCGACTTTTTTAAAAGCAATATCAAGCATATACTGAGATGGATCAATGCCTGTAATCTGTAGATTTCTGTTTAAAAAAGGAACAAGATTTGCACCTGTACCACATCCGATATCTAAAAGAGAACCCCCATCCATCGGCTTCAGCATAGCTAACATAAGCTGAAATTCAAGGTCAGCGGCAAATCTGTTTTGTGATTTATCATACCACTGATCGTAATTTACAGCATCCTTAAAATCAAATACATAGCCCATAATTAATAATTTATTTAAAAAAAATGATTTTATCAAGGAAAAAACTGGGGTGATGCAAACTAAAACTAAACGGTTTGAAATATTAATCCCATTTTTGTTACGTTAGGAACGTGGACGAAATAACTTCCGCAACTATGCATCACAGCTTCAGGCCATCTTTGCCCGATTGTCACTACCGAACTACTTCCCAGCCATTTTCACCGGTATAGAATTCTACCACTGGCATTTTCTTCTTTTTCTTCCATTGAAATATTTCAATTGTATTTTCTTTGGTAGTGTCCCCCTACAGTTGAGATAAGTCTCTGGGACTTTTTTGGAGCATACATTGTATGGTAACAGTTCTCATGAATTCAACATGTTATCACACAATATAACATGAAATTGGGAAATGGCAATTCTTCATAAATAACAGGGCGTTATAATTACCTCAACTGTAGGAATTTTAGATCGGGCAAAAATGGCCTGATGCTGTGATGTATAGTTTTGGAAGTTATTTCGTCCTTGTTCCTTCTTTTTCCTTGAGTAACCTGTGCTGGTAAGCATCTTCTGTTTTGATAAGCAGTTCATCAATATCACAAGGTTTCATTACATAATCATAAGCGCCCAATTTCATGGCTTCCATACCCGACTTGATTGATGCATGTCCAGTAAGCATAACAATCTCTATGGATGGCTGGAGCTGCTTGACCTGCTTCAAGGTTTCGATACCGTCGATTCCCGGCATCTTAACGTCTATAACAGCTAC
>DAOWEW010000072.1 GCA_030638305.1 Desulfobacteraceae bacterium | reverse complement strand
GTGCCGCCTGACAGAATAAGTGATTTCTTGAATCCACTTTCCATTAACAAGCTGTGGGGCATAGGAAAAAAGACAACGGAAGCCTTGGCATGCCTTAACATCCATACTTTTGAAGATCTAAGCCAAATGCCGGTTGAGCTTTTAAAGCGCAAATTCGGCAAATATGGTGTTAAAATGCACAAATTGTCTATGGGAATAGATGAACGAGATGTTGAGCCTGAACATGATGTGAAATCCATCGGCCATGAAGAAACATTTGTCAGGGATATTGTGAATATGGAGCTTGCAAAAAAAGAACTTCTATCTTTATCCAATAAAGTGGCTCGTCGGATGCGCAGCACGGGTATTGCCGGTAAAACCATCACACTTAAGGTAAAATATAGCGATTTCGTTCAAATAACCAGGTCAATAACACTGCTTAACTTCATCAATGATGGATTTAAAATATACGCAACATCATGCTGTCTTCTTAAAAAAACAAAAGTGGGCAAAAAACCTGTCAGACTTCTGGGTATCTCCCTTTCGCAACTCAACCTTTTTGGCACAGAAACCCAGCTTTCCCTTTTTCAGCAAGATAAGAAATCTTCAAAAAGGGAAAAATTAACTGCCACCCTGGATTTAATATTCGATAAATTTGGTGAAAAGAGTGTCCGCCCCTGTACACTTCTTGCACAATTAAAAAAGCTGGTGTAAATCCCGCTACGGGATTGCTGCTCTGACTTATTCCCCAAAGCAGGTCTTTTCATTAGGAACGTGGACGAATTAACTTCCACAAGTAGGCGCACAGATTTGGGTCGAATTTGTTCGATCTCAAAGCACAAAAAGTGAAGGAATAGCGAGCTATTTCAAGATGTTTGTACTTTGAAATCGGTCAAAGGCGGCCTGAAGCTGTGATGCATAGTTGTGGACGAAAACTTGAAATTTTTTTCAAGTTCAAGGAAGGCGCAAATATTAACCGCAGGAATACATAGGGTATTTTGAGGATTACAATTTGCTCCTGCTTTCAATAAATAGATAAGAGGACCCATCTTTTGTTTTTAAACAGACTCCGAAAACTTCGCATTTCAACGAAAATAATTTTGGGATATCTACCGATTTTCATGGTTATGATCCTGATAAGTATAGTCGCGCTTTCAAGTCTTAATGAAGCAAATAAGACCAGCAAAAATATTATAGAACATGATATTGTTTTACTGGAAGCCGCTAATAATATGCTCAATAGCCTTCTGGCACAAGAATCTTATGCCCGTCGCTATTTAATTTTGGATAGTCAGGAGATACTGGACCTGTTTTGGCAGCGAAGTAATGAATTCGATATGCTTGTTTCTAAAATGCAGGCCATTAAAAAATTCCAAGACATTTCTTTAAAGCAGTTGTCAATTCTTCATAATGAATTTAATAATCTTTACAGAGATCGGATAACGAATACAGGCAATGAATCATTAAACATTACAAAGGAATATGATTCAAAAATCAGAAGTAAGCTGGACGAATTAACAGCTCTGATTCAAATGATGATATTGAATATAAAAGAAAAGCAAAACCAGATGATTATCAAGAATAGCGATGTCGGTTTGAAAGCGTTTCGCATTACTTTTATATTATCAAGTTTTGGCATCATTCTGGGTATAGGTGCAGCAGCTCTGACGACTGGCAATATCGCAAGATCTATCAAGCAGCTAAAAATAGCAACAAATGAGATATCGAAAGGCAGATTCAATCATATTCCGGATGTTACAGCTCAGGATGAATTAGGTGAACTTGCAAATGCTTTTATTAAAATGGCTCATCTGTTAGCCTCCCTGGAAGAAGCCAACTTGAATGCAAATCCGTTGACAAGGCTGCCGGGTGGAATAGCAATTGAGAATGTTCTGAAAAACAGACTGACAGTAAACAAATCTGTGACATTCTGTTTACTAGATATAGACAATTTCAAATCGTTTAATGATCATTATGGATATGCCGCGGGCAATGAAATTATCAAATCAACGGCAAAAATTATTAAAAAAATAACTGCCGAATATGGAAGAGATGATGATTTTGTGGGGCATATCGGGGGAGATGATTTTGCACTCTTAACAACCACAAAAAGGTACAATAAACTTTGCACCAATATTATCGAAGAGTTTGACAAAAAGGTTGTTGACTTCTATAATACCAAAGACAGGGCTAATGGTTATATCCTGGGGGAAACACGCCAGGGCACGCAAATAAAGTTTCCGATTATGTCTATTTCCATTGCTGTTGTTGTTTCAAATAAGGAGAAAGGGCAGATAAGTCATATTGAAGTTGGAGAGATTGCTGCAGAACTAAAAGAACATGCAAAAAAAATTCCTGGTAGTGTGTTTTTGGTTAATCGAAGAAAAAATGATCGTCAGGAACGGAAACGAAATAAATTGATTCCAAATGGAGGCATGTGAAACCAAACTATCTTTTAAATATAAGCAAGCTAATTGTTTTATTTTTCTTATTTTGTATGGTAATTTTCATTACCGGGTGTATACAGCAGACAGAAAATATAAAAGATTCAACCTATTATTTCACCCTACAAACGCAAGAAATTAAAACCGAAATTTCTTGCCTGGAAAATGCGCTAAAAAGCGAAGAGGACTTATTATCCAGACAGGCTTCTCTTTATTATTTAGCATTGCTTTATTCACATTTCAAGAACCCTGAACCCGATTTCAAGCATGCATTTAAAAACCTGGAAAAATATATGTCTCTTGATCCGGAAGGAGCCGAACAAAAAAGCTCTGTGCAATATCTGATGAGCCTTTTAAAAAAATTAATAACGAATGAAGACTGCTGTAATGAATTAATAAAAAATAAAAGCCGTTGTAATGAATTAATAAAAAATGCAAATAATTGTAATGAATTAAAAACTGTTATCACAACTTTAAAACAGAAAAACAAAACGTTAACGGAAAAATACGAAAACCTGGTAATAGAAAATCAGAATATTAAAGAAATAATAGAAAAACTAAAACAGCTTGATATTCAACTGGAGAAAAAAAGGGGGGGGAAACTGAACTAAAGCGCTTCGAAGCGGTCTTCTATTTTTCCTTGATCTTAACAGATCCATCTCTTATAAAGGCTTACATTGTGAATGTATTACTTATTGATATCAATCCTTTTTCTCCATCCTTGACCCCTATCTCGCTGGGATATATTGCATCATTTCTCAAATCAAAAGGTTTTAATACCAGAATATTGTCACTTGGGGAGAATACACATATCTCCCGCACAAATTTTTGTGAGATTGTCAAAAGGTTTAATCCCGCCCTGGTTGGGCTGTCGGCCTATCAGAGAACAATGCTTTATGTGAATGGCCTTGCAAAACTCATAAAGTCACTAAACAGAGATATCAAGATCGTCATAGGGGGACCACAGGCCACGTTTATGCCGTCTTCGGCTTTTTCAGAACTACCTGATATTGACTATATATCTCAATCT
>DAOWEW010000056.1 GCA_030638305.1 Desulfobacteraceae bacterium | reverse complement strand
TGCGCTTCTTGAAAGCGCGCTTCCTACCCCTTGTTCAAAAAAAGATATTTCCTTCTATACAGCCTATGCAAACACACCGGGCTTGTCCAACCACCGGATAAGATTGTGGTTCGCTACTCTCACACAATCTATCCTTATTCGCTATAACCATCAGGAGGTGATAATAATTGTGCCGTCATAAAATCATTCTCCACTTCCAGACAAGAAATTTAATTCCATATTTTTTTATCTTTCTTAGCGTCTTTGCGCCTTTGCGTGAGACCCCAAAAACTCCCGCGCCGTGGCGTGACCAGTCTGGCTGATCCCATCCCTCCTCAGCACCTTCCACACAGTCATCAAGATAATCTTAACATCCAGCCACACAGACCAGTTATCCACATACCACACATCCAGTTTAAACTTATCTTCCCAGCTTATTGCATTCCGCCCATTCACCTGCGCCCAGCCGGTAATCCCAGGCTTCACATCATGCCGCCTCGCCTGTTCCGGTGTGTAACGATCCAGATACTGCATCAGCAAGGGCCTTGGCCCGACAATACTCATATCCCCCTTGATCACATTGAAAAATTCCGGCAACTCATCCATGCTGGTCTTCCGCAAAAACCGCCCCAGCCGGGTCAGCCGATCTCTATCCGGCAGCAAATTCCCGTCCTCATCCCGTTCGCCCGTCATAGTCCTAAATTTGTAAATAACAAAAGGCTTGCCATGCAACCCCGGCCGCATCTGCTTAAACAAAATCGGTGATCCGATCTTAAGACGTACCGAAACAGCTATAATCAACATAAAAAAAGATAAGAAAAAAAAGACGGGGATGCTCAGCGCAAGATCGAAAAGGCGCTTCATCAGGTGAACCTTCTATATATTTCCTTACGATGACCTATTTTGACAATTTCTATAGTCACTATGGCAGAGTAAACAGAATAAATTATTCTATAGTCACCTGCACGAAGGCGATATGTATATTCTGTACCATGGAGTGTACGACTCTTGGGGGGATGGGGGTTGTCAGGTAGTGTTTCAATAATTTGAAGAATTCTTGAAATGGTCTTTTTTTGAAGTTTTTTAAGCTCTTTTCGAGCCGATTGTTTCCACTCAATCTTATATGAGGCCATCGTTTTTTAACTCAGCAAGAAACTTTTTGTGGGGTATTGTTGGTTCATCTCTTCTCTCAGCCACAGCAGCTAAATCTTCGATATCCTTGATCAATTCTTGAAATTTAGAGATCGACAGTATGATTGATTTTTTCTTACCCTTTTCATCCGTTATATATTGAGGGCAAACATTGTTTAACCTTATCATTGGAGTACCTCCTTCATGAGCTTATTAATATACTATCACCTCAAAAATTGAATCGCAAACTAAATTTGCACCGGCCATTGATCTGCGTTCAGCCGGACTACCCATGTCCCAATCTGTAAAACACATTTTCAAAACTTTGAACTCCGGTATCCATGGATAAATTTTCATCATAATACTTTCGGGCATTCTTTCCCATGGCGGCTCGTTCGGCATCAGGCATTCGAAATAATTGCAAAATTCCCCGGGTCATGGATTCCGGATTTTCAGATTCTACTACTTTCCCCGCACCGAAAGCACTGACAAGTTCAGCAGCATCTCCCTGAACTCCCACAAGAACCGGCTTCCCTGCAAACATATATGCTTGAATTTTTGATGGAATAGTAATTCTGAAAAGAGCAGTATCTTTTAAATGAACCAGCAGCACATCAGCGGACTTTAAAATTGCACCCATTTTCTCAGGAGGTTGTTTTTCAATAAAGCTTACATTGCTTAATTTCCGTTCCACAACACTTTGCTTCAACCGCTTTTGTTCGACACCTCCGCCTACGAATACAAATTTAATTTTGGGCTCAACGTCCATTAACATCTGTGCGGAATCCAGGACAGTATCAAGCCCCTGCATAATCCCCATAGTGCCGGCAAACATCACAACAAAATTATCTTTATCTGGAAGGACAGATCTAATTGTATTATCATTGTCAGCGTTACATAAATTATTTTCATCACACCAATTATATAGGACAGAAATATTGGTTTCCGGAACTCCTCGTTTCACCAGTTCGGTCTTCATTCCCGGTGAAAGAGTGGTAATATGTGATGCACTGCGATAAACAAACCGGCACCAGACATTCAGAATATTTAACAAAACTGTCTGTTTCATCATACCTGAATGCGTAACAGAATCCGGCCATAAATCCTGAATATCATAAACAATCGGGCAACGGTACAATGTCTTTAATATGGATGAAACTAAACCCAGAGTAACCAGATTGTACACATAAATCACATCTGGTTTTTTTATAAGGAAAGGACCGAATGCGGCTGAAGTAAGGCCAAAACTCAAATAATTTATAATCCGTCTAAGCCCTGAACCATCATGACTCGGAAAAAGCGCTGTACGATGAACAGAAATTCCATCCATAACTTCGGATTTCCAGGGACGTATGGAGTATCCTGAATATAATTCTCCTCCGGGATAATTGGGAAACCCTGTAAGGACTTCTACGTCATGACCTCGTGCTTGAAGGTCCTTAACAAAGGGCAACCCCTTAAAAAAAGGTTCCGGTTGAAACCACTGGGTAAGAAAAAGAATCCTCATGCTTTGTGCCAAACAAATCTGTTCACATAATCAGTATAGCTCAGGATGATGCGTGCCACCTTTTCTGACACATTCGGCATGCTGTAGTCGCTTACCAGCCTGAGCATTCGCTCCGCACCCCGCGTCTGCAATTCAAGTATTTGCAGCGCCTGCATTACTCGTTCTGCTTCCAGCCCGGTCATCATCACCGCTCCTTCTTCCATGCCTTCAGGCCGTTCATGGGCATTGCGGATATTTAAAGCCGGGAAATTCAGAATGGAGCTTTCCTCATTGATAGTGCCGCTGTCTGACAGCACAGCCCTGGCATGCATCTGAAGCTTAACATAATCATTAAACCCCAAAGGTTTCATCAGCTCGACCAGACTATTCAATCGGACATTTTCCGCATCAATCCGTTTTCGGGTCCGGGGATGGGTGGACACGATGATGCGATGCTTATGGGTTTCGGCCAGCTTGTTTAAAATCTCAATAAGTTTGGTGAATTGCTCGGGCGCATCAATATTTTCCTCACGATGCGCACTGACAACAAAATATTTGGCAGGCTTAAGATTAAACCGCTCAAGCACATCCGAAGCCTTGATTTTCGGCATGTAATGATACAGCACTTCATACATGGGACTGCCGGTTTTAATAATTCGATCCGGAAGAATGCCTTCACGCAGCAGGTATTCTCTGGCAATACTGCTGTAAGGCATATTGATATCACTGATATGATCAATGATTTTGCGGTTTATTTCTTCAGGCACCCGCTGATCAAAACAACGATTGCCAGCCTCCATATGAAAGACGGGAATTTTGCGGCGCTTGGCCGGATAGGCCGCCAGACAGCTATTGGTATCGCCCAATACAAGCAGGGCATCCGGTTGAACTTCATCCAATACCTTATCAATCCTGGCTATGATCATGCCGACAGTCTCACAAGCGCTCTTGCCTGCTGCTTCCAGAAAATAATCGGGCTTGCGAAGCTCCAGATCATCAAAAAAGACCTGGTTCAGTTCATAATCATAATTCTGGCCTGTATGAACTATCACCTGGGTCATATATTTATCCAGCGCTGCCATTACACGGGAGAGACGAATAATCTCCGGGCGTGTGCCCACTACCGTCATTACTTTAAGTTTATTCATTAATATTCTTTCTTTTTTCAGCCACAAAAAGGCGCAAAATACGCAAAAAAAGATATTATTCTTGTGCTTCTTGTGCTTCTTGTGCCTATTTGCGGCCAATTATTCAGACAACACATACTTTTTGATTTCAAGCTTGGACGCTCCAAAGTTAATCAAAAGTCCATGCTCAACATGGCAAGCGCGTAAATAACCCAAAAGTTGGGCCGTGTGTTCTGGAGCCAAGGCTTTGCAGGCTTTTAATTCGATGATGAGTTTGGATTCCACAAACAAATCAGCAAAATACTCTCCAAGCACAGTACTATCTTCATCATAAACTTTCAGGGGATATTGCTGCTACACTGTCAGTTGCACTTTTCTCAATCTGTGCGCCAGTCCATTCTCGTATACTTTCTCTAAATGCCCATGACGCAAATACTGGTGAAGTGCAAAGCTGGTCTCTCTGATCACATCACAAAGCTCGAATATATTATTTTTAGCTCTCATTACTTAAACCATTTTGTGTCTTTTGCGCTTTTTTGCGGCTAATTATTCTTTTTGCTTTTGCTTTTACATTGTTTTTGTTTTTGCGACTTCTGCGCTTTTTTGCGGCTATAATTCCACCTTTTCAAAATAAGTATCCGGCTTCCCAAGATCAAACATCTCACTAGCCCAGAACAATGTCACCAGAACACCAGTTCCAACATTTTCAATAGAATGAGTATATCCCGGGGGAATATCCACCACCTGATAATCTTCACCCCGGACTCGATACTCAATAACTTCGCTATCTTCTGACCTCCCTGCCCTCTGCCCTCTGTCCTCTGTCCTCTGTCCTCTGTCCTCTATCTGTATTTGCCGAAAACGAATCACAGCTTCACCCTCCAGCACCAAAAATTTTTCCGCCTTGGTATGGTGATAATGATCCCCCCGTGTAATCCCCTGCTTTGTGCGGCTGACAAAAATCTGTCCCATGGACGGCGACTTCAAAAATTCGGCAAGACTGCCGCGCTGATCAGATCTTTTTTCAAGCCCATACTCAAATGCCCTTTCATTCAGATACGTCAGATAAGTTCCGTAAAGGTCTCGCTCAAAATCACTGGTGAAATCAGGCAGTACCAGACTGGTTCGCATGTCACGAAACGATCTGATTTTTGCAGCCAGTTCACCCAGTGTGATGCGCGTTGCTAATATTGGTTCTGCAAACCTGAACCCGGGTGTTCCCGGTTCCATCTCATTAACAAAGGCTTCCACCACATCATCAATATGAGTCAACTCTATCTCATTGGCAGGATCAGATATCTGAATAGGCAGACCATTTGCAATGTTATGGCAAAATGTTGCAGTAACAGAATTATAATCAGGCCTGCACCACTTCCCAAAAAGATTTTTAAACCGATATACAACACACTTCGCACCAGCATCCTCTGCAAAACGTTCCAGCGCTTCTTCAGCACGACGCTTACTTTTACCGTATGGATTATCCAATTCCGCCTGAATCGAGGAAGACAGCACAATCTTCGGCGACCGCCCAATAGCCTTTAACTTAACACAAATTTCATCAATAGACCCGGTATTGCCTGTTTCAAACTCCCCAGGATTTTTCGGCCTGTTCACCCCTGCGAGGTGGATAATGCAATCGATCTGTTGTAAGGCAACATCCAGCTCTTCCGGTTTGTTATTCACATCATATTCATACAACTCAACATCCTCACGCTGCCGCAGCACAGCACAAAGATTCCTCCCCACAAATCCCCTGGAACCAGTAACAAGCATCCTCTTCATAATAAACCCTTTTTGAGCCACGAATAACACGAATGTTCACGAATATTTATAAAATAAAGCTGCTTTGCCCTTGCCTTAAGTTCTGTCATTTATCTTCGTGCCCTTCGTGGTAAACCTAAAGCCCTAATCATTCGTATAATTCGTGTCATTCGTGGTTAAACATTTCCTTCTTTTACATTCTTGCGATTCTTGCGCCTTCTTGCGGCCAATTATTCTTTTATATTCGTGCTAATTCGTGCAATTCGTGGCTAACTGTAATGTAAGCACCCAAGCATAAGTTTTCCGGTATTTCAAAAACTTAGATTCTTTAAAAAAACTTGATTATTGGAACATATGTACCTAAAAATATATGCCCAAGTACTTAAAACCGTTGGTACTGTTAGTATTCCTTAAGCAAAAGCTTGGGAAATCCGAACTTCTGTTCGATATCCAAGCTCCATCAACGATTGCTCGCAGTCATCCCAAGTCAGACCAAACGCACGAACATCAGCCACCCCGAGGCGAGCTACAATATTTCGTACTGTTTTCCAGTCTTTTCCAACAAAATCTCCGTCCATCATCGCTTGCTCAGCCCAGTCAACCAATTCAGGGAGAGAAACGCTATGGTTTAAGTAATCCGTAAGTTTGCCGACGACATTGCGGTTTTCAATCCTCATAGCTGCTCACCTCCCACAATCTTTTCATGCCCTTTATCAACTGGATATTTCTCATGAACCTCCACCAACTGACCAAAATTATCGAAAATCTCCTGATAAAAGCGAAGAGTAAACTCAAATGCATCCACTTCCTTTACATATCTTGCTGTCCAGCCATAGCGCCCTTGGACCTCATAAGAATACACCCTGCCGCCATTGGCAAGGTCTTCCCATATCTCAAATTTCTTTTCATTCTTTCTACGTCTATTTACTTTCAAAGGTCTAAATACCCCTGTTGGTCATAGAGCCACAAACACTAATACAAGCTGTTGCATCTTTGCGTTAATCTCTCGCATTTACACTTCGTGTTCTTCGTGCCCTTCGTGGTTAAACATTTCCTTCTTTTACATTCTTGCGATTCTTGTGCCTTTTTGCGGCTATATCAAAATTAGCTATTCGTGCCATTAGTGAAATTCGTGGCTCAAACATCCACCTTCTCTCCCCGCAAAGCCATCCGCACACATTCCAGTTTAAGCAGCAACTCACACATCCCATCCACATCCTTCTGATCAGTATTATGAGAATTATAATCCAGGTTCAAAGCAACTTCCTCGCGCCCCTCGCTGAAATACTGAGAATAATTCAGATCGCGATTATCCGCCGGCACCCTGAAATATCCTTCCAGATCTTGTGCAACAGCCATCTCTTCCCGCGTTAGCAATGTTTCATAAAGCTTTTCACCATGCCTTGTGCCGATAACGCTGATTGGATTATCTGCCTTTAACAGCTTTTTCAATGCCAGCGCCAGCGTTTCAAGAGTGCAGGCAGCAGCTTTCTGCACAAAAGTATCACCCGGATTTCCGTTTTGAAAGGCATACACCACCAGATCAACCGCATCCTCAATAGTCATCATAAACCGACTCATGGCAGGGTCGGTAATAGTCAACGGCTGTCCATCCTGAATCTGCCTGATGAATAAAGGAATAACCGAACCCCTGCTGGCCATGACATTCCCATAACGTGTAATTGAAATGGTTGTAGCACTGCCGGCAACACGGGACTTTGCCACAGCTATTTTTTCCATCATTGCCTTGGAAATCCCCATGGCATTTATAGGATAAACAGCCTTGTCAGT
>DAOWEW010000235.1 GCA_030638305.1 Desulfobacteraceae bacterium | reverse complement strand
TGGTGGAGGGACAATACTGCCACCAATTCCTTTTTTCAAAGGATGTGTATTTTCTCCCTTTAAAAAACTGGAATCCGAGTTGATGACCCAGTTATTTAAACTCCACAAAAAAATTGCTGCCGGCGCTGATTTTGTCATCACCCAGGTAGGATTTGATGCTCGCAAATTTGATGAAATTATACGGTATATGCGGCAAAACGGCCTAAATGTGCCGATACTTGGGAATGTTTATATTCCCGGTAAAGCAGTAGCTTCACTTATGCATCAGGGAATGGTACCGGGCTGTGTAATTACCGATAAACTTATGTCGTTATATGAAGAAGAATCTTTTCTTCCGGACGCAGGTAAAAAGAACCGATTAATTCGTGGAGCCAGGCTGATGGCAATTCTGAAGGGTCTCGGATATGATGGAGTTCATATTGGAGGATCTAAGCTTAATTATGAAGACATAGAATTTGTTCTGGAAAAGAGCAATGACTTCTATCCCGACTGGCAACACTGGATCAAAGAATTTTCTTTTCCTCAAAAAGGCGGTTTTTACTTCTTTGAGTTTGATGCAAAATCAGGGTTAAATACTGACGTAGCGGTCAATCGTCACAAAAACGTTCCTCGAAAATCAGGGTTCTATCGTTTTAACAAATGGCTTCATAAAAATGCATTTGACAAAAAAGGTTGCCTGTATTTTCCCTTAAAAACACTTTGTCATATAATATCAGGAACATCCATTGAGAAATTATTTACTGAAACTGAGTATTTTATTAAGTTTATCTGCTTTGATTGCCGGATGTGTGGAGACTGCATACTTTCCGAAACTGCTTTCCTGTGTCCCCAATCGCAGTGCGCCAAATATTTGCTTAACGGTCCCTGTGGAGGAAGCCTTGATGGCTGGTGCGAAGTTTATCCCGAAGTTAAGCGCTGTATCTATGTTCGAGCTTACGAACGGCTGAAATCTTTTGGTGAAGAAGAGAGCTTTAAATACAATATTATTCCGCCGAGAGATTGGTCTTTAAACCGTAAGTCCTCATGGATCAATTATTTTATGGGAAAAGGTCACGAAGCCCTAAAACAGAAAAAGGAGAAAACATGAATTTTAAGGAATTAGCGGAAAATCTGGGGTTAGAGGAAGATGAGTTTCGGGAAATAGTAGAACTTTTTTTGGAAATAAGCGATACCGATCTTCATAAATTACGTTCAGCAATTGATCAAGAAGATACACAGCAAGTCGTTGAAGCTGTCCATTCCATCAAAGGAGCATCAGGAAATCTCGGCTTTATGGCGATATCCGAAAAGGCAAAAGATGTTGAAATAAAGGCTCGTGAAAAAGATCTATCCGGGGCAAATGAAGCAATTAAAAATATCAAGAAGGAAGTTGACAGGATAGCCCAGGCTTTGACAACCTAAAACTGAAAGGAGGGAAGTTGATGTCACATTTACCGATACTTGTTGCAGAAGACGATCCCGTATCACGCAAGCTTCTTGAAAAGACCCTTGTCAAGGCGGGATATAAAGTGGTGTCTGTAGAAAACGGACGAAAGGCATTGGAGGTTTTTAAAGAAACATTTTTCTCCATAGTCTTAACCGACTGGATGATGCCGGAAATGGATGGCCTGGAATTATGCAGAGCAATCAGAGAAGATACATCAAAAGGCTATGTATTTATTGTTCTCCTGACGGTAAAGGACTCCAAAGATGATATTGTGTCAGGATTGGAAGCAGGCGCTGATGATTATTTGACCAAACCTTTTAATAATGCTGAACTGATCGCTCGTATCAAAACCGGCATACGCATTCTGGAGCTGGAAAGAGCCCTCAAGCAAGCAAACGAAGAGAACAGAGTTTTGGCCATAACTGATCCCCTCACTAAAATATACAATCGTTGCTATCTGAATCAACATCTTTCAGAGGAAATTAAAAGAACAAGGAGATACAAGCGCTCTCTCTCCCTGATTTTATGCGACATTGATCATTTCAAAAAAGTGAATGACACTTACGGACATCAGATTGGAGATCAGGTATTGAAAGAATTTGTCCAGTGTATCAAGGAAGCGCTCCGAAATGATGTGGATTGGGTTGTCCGATACGGGGGTGAAGAATTCATAGTTGTACTTCCCGAAACAGATTTAAAAGGCGCCTGCTTCGTGGCTGAAAGACTCCGCAATATCATTGCCGGAAGAACAATTAAAATAAATGATAAGGCAATTCACATCACGGCCAGCTTTGGAGTGAACGCTATTGATTCCACTACCCCTGATGATAAAATATTTTCAAGTGCTATAATCAACGAAGCAGATAGATGCCTTTATCTGGCCAAACAGGAAGGAAGAAACAGGGTCAATGCCGGCCTTACCTCTTGCCTTACTCCCCAGACATACTCTGCGTGATTGATCTTGTTATAATAATCAACCCTGCTATTTTTCATGTTTACACACCAGGCATAATCAAGATTCTGAACATTTGGCTCAGATGACCAATATATACCTGAAACCGGGTGTAAAAATGGATGCTGATCCGGAAGCACCGGATTTTCTCTGCTGTAATCAATCAGTGTTCTGAAATCCTCTACTTTCGGAAGCCGCCAGTCCTCATAACCGCAGTACTTTTCAGCATTGAGTCGCATAATAAACTTTTTAGCCTCTGACCAGTTCCCTCTGCCGTGCAGAAGGTTTGCATTTTTTGTCCACATTAATCCGGAAAGACTATCCGTAACAGTCCCGTTTTCATGATCGTAAAAACGTTTTTCAGGCCAGACTTTTCCACTTTGAAGCGCCCCATCATCTCCGGCATAACAAGAAACATTTTGTCCGGTCTTTGGAATCAGATCAACTATGCTGCTTGCGGTGCGTACCGGCCAGACATGATTGAGCATATGGTGTTTGTGTCCATAGTCAATATGTCCGAGAAAGAAATATATACGCCATGCGTGATTGCTGTAGTCGGCTGTAGTGGTGCTTGTCCAGTACCAGACTTTTACATTGGAAAAAAGATGACTGCGAGGAAGCGCCGGAGCATGCCTTCTTCTGTCAATAAGAGTTGCAAGTTCGTTTACGTCAGGCAATCGCCAATCAAGATAGCCGCAGTATTTTTTTGCATTAAGTTGCGAAACAGCATCAAGAGCGCAAAACCAGTTACATGCAGCAGCAGGACAGGCATTTTTTGTCCACATAAGTCCGGTCAGCCTGTCAGTAACAGTTCCATCTGAATGATCTGAAAAGCGACCTTGTGCTCCGAAACTTTTCCTTATTTCTCCAGGAAAAAGGAGAAAAGCAAGAAGCAAAAAAAGAATCGTCCGGCTGCAAGTTAAGACAAAGGAAATCTTTCGGCAATATTCGTTAGGGTGTTTTTCCATCCATTCCTCCACTACAGCGTCATCAAACCAGCTCCGTGATAATCTTCCTCTCACGTTCCCAAGTAGGCGCACAGATTTGGGTCGGGATAACAGGTAGAGATATAACTAAAAAAACATTAATTTGTCCACTAATTTCACGAATTAGCACTAATCATTAGTTTCTATTTAGTGTAAATTCGTGTAATTAGTGGACAACTAAAAAAGCTTGCAATCTGCCCTTGCGTGATCTAAAATTTTTCCAGGAGGTAAATCGTGAACAACAATAAAACAAATATACCGTCACCAGAAGCCTGCTCAACCAGGATGTTTGAGCTTAGCGGCTTGAAGTTTGCTCCGGATGTCGCTGCAGAGCTTTGGCCGAAAATTTTACAACACAAGTGGCTTATGTCTGAAAAACTTGGCCGAGACGTGGGGTTGCGAACCGCATGTATTGACTTTGTTGAAAACATTGATCAGGCTCACAAAGAATTCGTGGCTTACAAACAGCCTGACATTCTTGCCGAGATGGGAGCGCAAACAGTCAGCAAGGAAATATGGGACACCATTTCCGATTCTCAGCCGCCCAAGCAGGTGGTTGAGCACAGAATTATCCTTCCTCTAACCGAAGAAAAACTTGCCAGAAAACACGGTGTTGTTCCCCCAAAGACGATTATTTTTTTTGGTCCGCCTGGAACCGGAAAAACTCATTTCGTGAAAGCAATAGCAGGGGTCCTGTCATGGTGGTATATTGAAATCGCGCCCAGCATGCTCATGGCTGATGGAGCAGACAAACTTGGCGCCAATCTGCGCAATGTTATGGAAAAAGCTCGCCAACTGGAAGAAGCAGTCATTTTCATTGATGAGTTTGAAGAAATAGCAGCCAGTCGGGATACAGCTACCCGCATTGACAAATCAATCACAAATGAGTTCTTGAAACAGGTGCCTCTGCTAAAAAGCCAGGGGAACAAGATTTTGCTGGTGTGCGCCACCAACTATATACGACAGCTTGATGCTGCACTGCTGCGCCCAGGACGGTTTGACTGCATTATCCCTGTTGGAGGACTGGATGATGAGGGACGGAAAACTATATTGAGACAGTATTTGTCCAAACTAAATACAGGAGATATTGACCTCAAGCAAATTATTGCCCTTACGGATCGATTTACACCAGCAGATATAGAGTATATGTTCCAAAAGGTTGCACAATTGGCTTTCGAAGTGGAGTATGCAACCAAACAAGATTATAAGGTCACAACAGAAACATTTGTTAAAGTTATTGCGCAAATTCATCCGTCCCTGACCAACGAAATTATTGAGGAGTTCCAGCAGGATAGCATGACATATTCCAGATCCTGAATAAAATTGAAAATTGAAAATTGCTGGTACGCCTTCGGCGTGCTAATTGATAAGCCAAAGTTTCTTAGAGATTGCCCTCTCATGTATTTATGTCTTAAAAAATATATAAAATGGCAGCATTCCTTAACTTTAGGCACTTTAATATACTTTAGCTCACTTTAGGCACTTATGTCCGCGCCGAAGGTGCGCTAATTTAAATAATTACAATTAGCTGAAATCAATACCAATGAGAATTATTTTGATCTTATGAGCATATTTTTCATTGACAACAGTCAATGTAAGCTTTATATTATGCTCAAATGAGCACAATGGGAGAAAATATTCAATGCCCCGACCCAAAAAACCCAGATTTGTATCCGCCTATCCGGCCATCGCTGCTTTTGTTCCTCAGGGAGTAGCCGTTGCCGGCGAGATTTTTATGTCTGTGGAAGAACTGGAATCCATTAGGCTGAGCGATTTCGAACACCTTGATCAGGAAACAGCCGCAAATATGATGGAGGTATCCCGGCATACCTACGGCCGAATTCTTGCCAGTGCCCGCAGCATTGAAGCAGAAGCT
>DAOWEW010000145.1 GCA_030638305.1 Desulfobacteraceae bacterium | reverse complement strand
GCACCTTTTCCAGCTCCAAAAAGGCTTGACGAAAATTATTCAGTATTGATTTAAATTTGTTTTCTCCTGATTTCATTCCGTCTTTTTCACCTTTTGCAAAGCCTTGAACATAAGCCTCTTTTTCAACATCACAAGCCTTTTGCTTGATGTTATCAACAGACTTTCCATTGTTTACGGATACTTTTGGCAAATCAAGAGGAGGAGGAACAGAAGCCGGCTTGTTAATCTCAACAAAATCAATGCGTTGGAAACCACTCCCTTCTCCTGATTTTATATTGTTTGGTGAACACCCAATGGATATATCCGGAAAACAGTATGGTTTTAAGGCATTTCCCCCGGTCAAACAGTCACTTTTAATGATTCTATCCAACAAATTCCTCTCCTTTACGTCCACCAATTACCAGTTCTTTTTTGGCTTCCATATCTCGAATTATCTTTGTAATCGCTTGCTGTGCCTCTGCCACTTCCGTCATCCTGACAGCCCCCATTGTTTCCACCTCTTCTTTCAATATTTCGGCCGCCCGCGCAGACATGTTTCTGAAAACCTTTTCTTTTACTTCATCAGAAGCTGCTTTTAAGGCCATTCCCAGTTCTTTTGTATCAACCTGTCTCAATACTTTCTGGAAACCACTATCATCAACCAGTATAAGATCTTCAAAAATAAACATCCTTTGCTTTATCTCGTCAGCCAAATCAGGATTACGCTCCTCCAGCTCACTTAAAATCAACTCCCCTGAAATTCCATCTGTGTGGTTTAATATTTCAGCAAGGCAATCAATTCCACCTGCTTTTTGAGTTGCAGAACTTTCACTTTTTTTCAGGACATCTTCAAAAACCTTATCTATCTCTTCAATCATTCCGGATACAACTCTATCCAGATTAGCAATTCTTAATGCTACATCTGTCTTTATTTCATCAGGCAGTTCGGACAAGACCTTGCTCGCTATTTCAGTTTTAAGGTGAACGATGATTATGGCAATAGTCTGTGGGTGTTCATCTTTAATGAGTTGAATAAGACGTGCAGTTTCTAAAGACTGAAGTATTTCCAGACTTGGCGCTTTTAATGTTGAATCAGACTTCTCCCCTTTCATCACAATATTTTTTTTGCTTTTATGAGATTTTGATTGTTCCGCTATTTCGGTAAACTCTCTTGCCACCTTTTCTACCACGTCCGGTGAAATCATTCCCATTTGAGATAGATGCTTTTTTATCAACTCCCTTTCGCTGTCGCTCAGTCTTTCTAAAACGTTTTGCGCTTCCACTTCAGCCATGGATTGAATAAGAATAGCAACTTTTAGCGAACCTGCTAATTTTTTAGTATCCATAGAAGTGCCTAAAGTTATGGTACGCCTTCGGCGCGCTGATTGATAATACATAGTTGCAAAAGAATCTATATAACATGGCAGAATTCCTTAACTTTAGGCACTTTCAGTATTGTTTACCCTACTTTTCTTTTAACCAGTCTTGCATCAAATGTACGGAACTTTCACTATCTTTTGTTATAATCTCTAAAGCACGATCTCTGAAAGGTAAACTCTTCACCCCTTGAGCATATTCATTTTCAATTTCCCCGACTGTCTTGGGAAGTTGCTTTAACATTTCCATATTTTCGCTCGAACTTGAGGTTAGCCACGCTACTAAGGGACGAACTACAAATATGAAGCACAAAAGCAAACTAATAGATAAAAAGATATATTTTGCAAAAAATGTATAATGCTTTAACTGAGAAAGCCAGCCTTCCTCCGCTATAGCTTCTTCGCTTTCTGCCATCCTGTTGCTTTCAAAAGGCATGTTGATGATTTCCAATTCATCTCCTCTTTTAGCATCAAAATTCACCGCTCTTTTGACGATATTTTCCAGTTTATCCATCTCGTCCTGAGTTCTTGGTAAATATTTCAACTCCTGGTTCCCATCTTCCCCTTTAATGTTCTTATATGTTCCATCTACAATTACTGCTACGGATATTTTGTCAATTTTTCCAATCGGTTCTACGATATGCTTGATCACTTTACCTATTTCATAATTCACAGTTTTGTCCTGTTTTTGAAATTTCAAGCTGCTATCCGGTTTTGGTTTATTAGTATCAATAACCGTGCCTGGAACACCTATCGGTATTAACCTGGCTTCATTAGAAGTTTCATTAAAAAGCTGTTCGCTTCTAATCACCTTATTATCCGGCTTATACATTTCTTCTGTCTGTTCTTGTCTTCTGAAATCCAGATCACACGAGGCTCTGACAATAGCTCTGCCTGCTCCGAGTGCTCCCTCCAGCATTGTCTTTATTCTATTTTCCAAACCTTTTTCCACTTTTTCCTTGTACTCTAACTGATCAGCACTAACTTTCCCCATTGTAGATTTGTCTTTAAACCCTGCCAGCCTCTTCCCGTTGTTATCCACTACTGTCACATTTTCCGGATTTAAACCGGAAATGCTTGATGAAACAAGATGAACAATGCCTTGAATCCGATCCTCGTTTAACCTCTTGCCGTAACGGATCTTCACGGCAACCGAAGCTGTTGCCGGCTCCTCTTGCTCAATAAATAGAGATTTTGATGGCATAACAATGTGAACTCTTGAACTTTCAATTTCAGCAAATCCATTGATTGTTCGAGATAACTCTCCCTGCAATGCTCTCTGATAGTTTACATTCTGGACAAATTCGGTCATCCCGAGCTTTGTATTGTCGAAAATCTCAAAACCGACACCACCACCCTGCGGCAAACCCTGAGAAGCTAATTCCATTCTGATTTCATATAGTTGTTTGTTTGGAATCAGAATAGAGTTTCCGTCAGAAGAAATTTGATACCGAATTTTTTGATCTTTTAGTCTGGTCAATACTGCTCCTGCATCTTCCGGATTTAAATTAGAGTAAAGAATCTGAAAATCAGGCTTTCCTGCCCAGGTCATTAAAAAGATAAAACCTGATATTGTACTGATGATAAGTATTAAAAGAGTAATCTTTTTACCAAGAGTAAGATTCTCCAATAATGTTTTTAGCTGTAAGAGAAACTCAGAAAATGATTGCGCCATTTTTTCCTGCTGTTTTTCGTTAATTCGGACAAACGCGAACAAACAAGTTTATCCATGCCAACATCAATTATCCATTATCCATTATCCAGCCTATACGCTCATGCGCTCAATTTCCTTATAGGCATCTACAATCTTATTGCGCACCTGCATCATCAACTGAAAAGAGACCGATGCTTTCTCTATGGCAATCATAGTCCCGTGAATATCTGTCTGCTGACCTGTCGCCAGCCCTTGGATAGCTTGATCTGCCTCACTTTTGAGCTGGTTTACCTTGCCAAGCGAACTCTTTAATATTTCGCCAAAAGACTTCTCCTGCTCTTCAGGCATCTGTTTCATCCTGACAGGGGAATAAAGCAATGTTTCCATATTGTTTTGAACGGCAATCTCTTTCATACTTAGCGTCCTATCTCCAAAGCCTTTAAAGCCATATTTTTTGTAGCCTTCATAGCAGTTACATTTGCCTCATAACTTCTCGTAGCTGATATCATATCAACCATTTCTTCAACTAAATTAATATTCGGCATTGCTACATATCCATTTTTATCTGCATCCGGATGTTGTGGGTCGTATTTTAATTGAGGAGGTCCTGGATCATCAATGATTCCGACCACTCTCACTTCAGATGATTTGCCGGTCATTTGAGATTTCAGCATGTTGTCAAAAGATTGACGATCTGTTTGAGTGGCAAAAACCGCATCTCTTTTTTTGTAAGGACCGCCCTGAGATGTACGGGTGGTATCAACATTAGCGAGATTTCCGGAAATCAGATTCATTCGAAGTCTTTGAGCAGTCAGTCCTGAAGAACTTATGCGAAGAGCATCTAAAAAATTCATTTTTTATTTTCCTTCCTTATCCCTTAATAACATCTTTCAGCCCTGCAAATTTTCTGGAAATAATTTGGGCTAATGCATTATACATCAAATTATTTTCTGACAGTTTTGCCATTTCCCTGTCAACATCCACAGAATTTCCGTCGTTTCTCAGGGTGATTTGTTGATTGCCGGAAGCTCTGGATTTTACATTACCGGGACATTCTGCCCTGCCGGGAAGGTGCCCGGATCTGGTATTTTCAAGCTTTATAGCATTTTCTGCTCCCATTGTCTTTTCAAGCTCTTCTTTAATAATTATGTCAAAAGCTTTATAATTAGGAGTATCCATATTGGCGACATTTGAAATGATCAAATTATGTCTCATGGATCTCAAGTCTAAAGTTTTTTCCAACAGAGAAATTGTTCCGCCAAATATTTCTTGTGGTTCCATTTTTTAGATTTTTCCTTAGGAACGTGGACGTTCCTTAATTAAAATTTTTTTTACTCTTTAAACACGTTTATAGAAAGCAGTAGCAAAAATCATACCATCAGTAGTCGAATGGAAAATTAGTCGAGTAGTTAATTGGAGAATTAAAGGATTGGATAATTGGTGGGGATTGGAATAAATTAGAATGTTTAAATAATCTGCGGAAACCTGCCCGCTATGCCTGTGTATGGACTTAAGGAACGTGCTTTTACTATGGTCAACGTAATTACAACGCATGGCAGGCGGGTTTGCGGATGGGATTTGTTGAGTTGCGTCAAATTTTAGATATCAATGTCACTTCTTTGACAGATATTGACGAGCAACGCAGTCATGCGGGATGGATCGGTGCATCAAGAGAAAGAAAAAGCTTGTTGCAAATGGTGTCTTTTAATCTTTTCCACAAGTGTCGTCCGGTTAAGATGAAGAAGCTTTGCCGCCCTGTTTTTGACCCATTTGGTCTTTTTGAGAGATTGAACAATGAGGGCTTTTTCAAACTCACCTACAGCAGTATTCAGGCATATCCCATCTTGTGAAATTTCTACCTGGGGCATGACTACATTGCCGTTGTTGGAATTCCTAAGTTTTTCCGGCAAATCCAGTATAGATAGCTCTTCCCCATCTTCGCACAAAACAACAAATCTTTCTATCATATTCCTGAGCTCTCTTACATTCCCAGGCCAGGTATATTGCATCATCATCTTCATTGCGCTGTCTGATACGCCATCTAACTCTTTATTCTTGTCATAGCCAATCTCATTCACAAAATGAGCAACAAGGAGGGGTATATCTGATTTGCGTTCTTTTAGCGGAGGAAGTTTTATCGGTATTACATAGAGCCTGTAAAACAGATCTTCTCTGAAAGTTCCCTTTTGAACCTCTTCTTCCAAATTTCGATGTGTGGCGGCTATAATTCTTACATCAACTTTTACAGTTTTGCACCCGCCAACCTGCTCAAATTCTTTTTCTTCTAACACTCTTAGAAGTTTTACCTGAAGGTCAGGGCTCATATCACCAATCTCGTCTAAAAAAATGGTGCCGCCATCAGCAACTTCAAACTTTCCACACCTGTTTGTTGTTGCGCCGGTAAAAGCACCACGTACATGTCCAAACAGCTCGCTCTCCAATAAATTTTCCGGAATGGCTCCACAATTTATTGATACAAACGGTTTGCTTTTTCGATATGAGTGCCGATGAATTGCTCTGGCTGCCAATCCCTTACCTGTCCCGGTCTCTCCATTAATTATAACTGTACTATCACTATCAGCCACTTTTTCAATCAGCCTGAAAACCTCTTGTATTTTATCACTCTGGCCAATGATATCATTAAACTTATGTTGATTCTTCGGCTTTTTTACAGTAATAGTGCTTTCCAGATGTAAATCCGGATCCTCCAACATGCTCTTATCAAAAGCTACATTTAACAATTTACAGCTCCTTTATTTTAATAGATAAAAACTGTTTTCGACAAGATCTTCAAGTCAGCGCCCTTCAGTGCGAACATAAGTGCCTAAAGTGAGCTAAAGTATATTAAAGTGCCTAAAGTTAATGAATGCTGCCATTTTATATATTTTTTAAGACATAAATACACGAGAGAGCAAACTCATGTAGCTTTGGCTTATCAATTAGCACGCCGAAGGCGTACCACAACTTTAGGCACTTTAGCTCACTTTAGGCACTTTTTAGTCATCTATTCTATCATACCGAATTCATTAGGTATAAAATGGAAATTCCTATACTATCAAGTTAGCGCACCTTCAGCGCGAATTTTTAGGCTGAGGCTTTGGTGCTATGAAAAATGGAAATTCCCATACTCTTGAATAGTGTAAATAGTCTATATTAAGCAAGGTTTGTGCCGTAATTTAACAAAATCTTCATAAAAAGTTTTAACTCTATAATATCAATGCATTGGAAAAAATAGATTTGAAAAAAGGAGGGTAAAGATAAAGACTATTTTTGCAATATGCAAAAATGGAAAAGGTCTTTGATGGAATAATTTATCATACAACTTACCGTAATGGACGTCTTGTAATAATATGCAATTTGCAAATTATATATTCAGTAATTTTGCAATTTGCAATAGTAGAATAATTTCGAGTTATGGCAACAGCTCTTGTTCCAGTTCCAACGCTGTTTGTTCTATATTCTGGATGAGTTCAGCTTTGAATAACCGGGCAATCTTTCCTTAATCGCTTCAGTGCATTTCCTTATGTCCTGCCAAACCATAGTGGTTATCTTGTCCCTGGACAGGAATTTCAGTTGACCTTTTTTGATAGAGAACGTTATTGTATAAAAACAGAGCTTGCAAAACGAATGGAGCAAAAAAACCGGAATAAACAAAGGAACATGGTGGGGCGATAATTGCTATGAATTTAATATATTATTCTATAAAACTTTATGTCTTCCTTTAAATCTGTCTCAAGCTTTACCCCAAAGGGTGATCAGCCTTATGCGATAGAATCTTTAAGCAAAGGTATTTTATCCGGGAAAAAACACCAGGTTCTTCTCGGTGTTACAGGATCCGGTAAAACATTTACAATTGCTCAAGTTATCGCAAAAGTTGAAAAACCAACCATAATCCTGGCTCCAAACAAAACACTCGCCGCACAACTGTACGGCGAGTTCAAGGAACTGTTCCCGGAAAATGCTGTTGAATATTTTGTAAGTTACTATGACTACTACCAGCCTGAAGCATATATCCCTGCCAGCGGTACCTATATACAAAAAGACTCCTCAATAAACGAACTGATTGATAAACTTCGTCATTCTGCGACAAAATCCGTTCTTTCACGACGGGATGTTATTGTTGTGGCAAGCGTATCCTGCATATTCGGACTTGGCGCTCCCGAAGAATATCTTGCAATGAGCATTAATCTTGAAACCGGCGCTGAACTATCTCGCGATAAACTTATTTCAGATCTTATTGCCATTCATTATGACCGTAATGATTTTGATTTCCACAGAGGAGTATTCAGAGTAAGAGGAGACAGGGTCGAAATTTTTCCGGCCTATGAAGAAAATTCAGCAGTAAGGATAGATTTTTTCGGGGATCAGATCGAAAACATATCAGAAATTGATTCGTTAAAAGGGAATGTGATTAACCGTGTTGAAAAGATATCTATATATCCGGCAAGTCATTATGTCAGTAAAAAAAATATATTAAAAAAGGCAATCATATCAATAATTGCGGAACTTAAAGACAGAATTGAATATTTCAGAAATGAAAACAAGCTGATAGAAGCACAGCGGATAGAAGAAAGAACCAATTTTGATCTTGAAATGATGCAGGAGCTTGGATACTGCAATGGAATTGAAAATTATTCGAGACATTTCACGGGAAGAAAGCAGGGAGAACCTCCGCCCACGCTTTTAGATTATTTTCCGGATGATTTTCTTGTATGCATTGACGAAAGCCATATCGCCGGCTCACAGCTTCGAGCTATGTACGCAGGTGACAAATCCCGAAAGGAAACACTTATTGAGTATGGATTCAGGTTG
>DAOWEW010000032.1 GCA_030638305.1 Desulfobacteraceae bacterium | reverse complement strand
CTCAGGTTAAAATATCACGTTCTATGATATTCAGGAAGTCAGCAGAAAAGCTTTGCAATTCAGTTTCAAGGATTCTTATCTTTTGCATAAAATAGTTAAAGGCTATTACCGCCGGTATTGCAACGGCTAAACCGGCCGCCGTTGCAACAAGCGCTTCAGAAATTCCAGGAGCAACAACAGCAAGGCTGGCTGAACCGCTGCTCCCGATGCTATGAAACGAATTCATTATTCCCCATACAGTCCCGAACAGACCGATAAAAGGCGCTGTGTTACCTGTTGTGGCAAGAAAAGGAACCAGTTGAGTCATCCGGGCAATTTCCGTATTAGTTGACCGGCGCAGAGCCCTTTTTATATTGTCCGTTCCTGTGAACTTGGCCCCTATGGATGAACGAGAGGCTGTTTCAGGTGACTTGGATGATTTTATTGAAATGCCGGATTCGGATAATTGTTTAAGTTCCAGGCAGGCTATACGAAAAACTCTGGCTATTGGACTGCTATGAAGCTGTTTTGCTTTTGCAAAAGCTTCTGACAGATCTTTGCTTTTCCAAAAAAAATCTGTAAAGTAAGCTGATTCTTTATATGCTTTTCTGATATATAAGTATTTAATCAGGATAATAGTCCATGAGATAATGGAAAAAATCAGCAGAAGAGCCATAACAAACTGAACCATAAGACAGGCATTACTTATCATATGGATTAAATTCATTTGAAGCATAATGGACTCCGAATTATTATTTTTTTGCAAATTGAGTTAGAGATAAAAAGATTATATGAACTTAGTTTTGGTGTCAAGCAAGATGTCTCTTGCTTGACCATAAGGAGCTTTTGCTTCCGAGCTTTTTCCATACGGACTGGAATCAGCAAATCCCGGTACGATTGATGAATTGTGTAAAAGCATCGCGGGATAGAACCTGTATTCATTTCGGCAGAACTAACCCTGAAAACCATTCAACCATCTGCTTTCGGCACCCCAGGCAGTCGTTATTCGATTTGTGGTACTGATCATATTGTGCCATCAGGGTATTCACATGTTCTCCATAAATGTTGGTCAAGCTTTCCTTTTTGAGAAAAGCATCCATGCAGGAATAAACCATCCCATCCTGCGCTGAAATAATCAGGACCGCAGGACATGGGGCATTCATAAGTACGGTCCGCGATGCAACATCAGGAGATGCCTTTTCAAGGATGTCTTGACTACATATAGTTGATACGATTTCAGCAGCATTCGCAGAGTTGCTGTGGCCGTAGTAAACTTTGTGCGTCTTCATGAGAAGATTTTTATCTTCTGTCAGAAAAAACGTATCTGTATTCAGGTAAAGAACAGGCACAAGGAAAGAGCTGTTGAACCTGTCAAAAAGACCGGCGAGTAATTTACCGTCAGTTTGCCTGTCTGTAACAACAACCGGCAGCAAAACAAGCCTTGGAGCCTCTCTGTGTTCATTGCTTTCTATGTCAAAAGCACGTATTGATCGCTTCCAGGCTTGGTAATAATAGTTGAAGTTGTAATCTATATCCTTTACCGTTTCCAGGGGGACACGATGGATAAAGTTCACATAAAAACGGGCAAACAGGTTCTCCCTGAGAAACACCATGATGTTCTTCTGAATATATTCCAGATTGGGCATACCTTCGGACAAATTCTCAGCAATAAAATAAAGATGAGATGTAAAATTCATGTTCGAAAACAGGGTTGACAGCGTCCGGCAAAGACTCTCAAGCTGTTTTCTGTTTTGTTTGCCCAGTATTACAAATATTTTCTGCAAAACCGGCTTTAGATTTGTTTGAAATTCGTTATTCATGTTTTTTGCTTCAGACCTTTGAAAAATGTTCAATTTTGTTTAAGTTCAAAAAAGGCGAAAAATTTAACTGCAGGAATACATTGAGTATTTTGAGGCTTAAAATTTGAGACTGACGCCGAAATTGGGCAAAAGGGGGCTTTTTGCAAAGGTCTTGCTTCACAAGTCTACGACACAATCCGCTTGCCCCTGTCAAGGGAATTGGCTTTCCACATGGCCTGAATCTTTTGGATTTCATTGTAATTCATACAATCCGTTTCATAGTTGTTCCCAATGGAAAGATACGCCGGCCGATCGTTGCTCAAGGGTTTAATCTTGTATTTATCATAATGCCGGGCCATATACGTACCAAAGTAGATCTGCATCTGCTGGGAGTTTGTATTGCCAATGATTTTGACTTTATTTGCCTTCATAAATTCCAGGGTTTTAACTGCATCCTTGAAGGTTTCATATGGAAGGCCAAAAATGGTAAAAAGCTCCACTTCTATTTTCTCACTTTGGGCCAGCTTGACTGCTTCAGCTACCCTTTCAACGGATATGTGCTTGCCAAGCTTTGCAAGAACCCGTTCTGAGCCTGATTCCAATCCAAAGGCAATAGTGCTGACACCTGCGCGCTTCATTATCTTCATTACTTCAGGGTTCACAAGATCTGCCCGGGTCTGCAGCCACATCTGCATGTCAAGACCCTCTGACAGCATTCTGTCAAAAATTTCCATAATGCGTGCAGGCTTAAGGGAAATATTCGGATCGGCAAACCAGAGTCTTTTCACGCCGTTTTTCCTGATCCACTTGATTTCCTCAATGACTCTATCAATTGAATGGAAACTTACTTTGTGCTTGAATGCATTGGGTGTGTAACAATATATGCAGTCGTGAGGACATCCGCGAGAGGTCAGCATAATGGCTTCACTCATGCGTAAGTAGTCAAAAGTGTCATCAAGATAGGGAGAAGGATACAGGTCAAGATCAGTCTCTGCATCAAGTCCGGGTGTATCAAAGACTTCGCCACTTGCATCTTTATAGCTGACACCCAAAAGATTGGAAAAGGACGTTCCATTTTTGATGGCCAGTGCAACATGCAAGAGTGTTTCCTCACCTGAAGATTGAGATATATAGTCAATATCAGGTAGTTCTGAAAAAGCCGAAGACGGCATAAACGTGGCCTGTGGTCCCCCTATGACGATCTTGATATCTCTGTTTAGTGACTTTATGAGTTTTGCAAGGCCATTCACATAAAGCAT
>DAOWEW010000054.1 GCA_030638305.1 Desulfobacteraceae bacterium | reverse complement strand
GGCAGAACTGGTCCATCTTACTTCTTTCGGCTGTGGCCTTGATGCTGTATCTGCCGATGAAGTAAGAGAAATCCTCAGGACTTCCGGAAAAATGTACACGTCAATCAAGATGGACGAAATATCCAATCTGGGCGCGGTCAGGATCAGACTACGTTCCATGCTGGAAGCAGTGAAAGAAAATGCGGGCAGAACTCTGTACACAAAAGGAAGGAAAAAGAAAACAAATCCTGTCTTCATGCCGGAAGATAGAGAAAGAACCCTTATTGCTCCTTATTTTTCTCCCTTTTATTCTCCGCTTCTTCCTGCTGTATTTAAGCCGCTGGGTTATAAGCTGGATGTACTTCCGCCGCAGGATAAGGCATCTGTAGAATTAGGCCTTAAGAATATCAATAATGATATGTGCTATCCGGCGGTTCTTATTGCAGGAGATATAATCAAGGCATTCCAATCCGGCAGGTATGATCCGAAAAAGACATCAATAATCTTAACTCAGACCGGCGGCCAGTGCCGGGCGTCATCTTATGTTTCGCTTATCAGGAAAGGACTGACTGATGCGGGGCTGGAGGATATTCCTGTAATTGCCATATCTAATGAAGATATCAATCCTCAGCCTGGATTTATTATCGATAAAAAGGAATTGATCAAACGAATGGCTCTGGGTGTAATTTTCACTGATCCTTTGACTCAGATGTATCTAACCACGGTGGTAAGGGAGGAGAGTCGAGGCGACTCAAAGGCCTTGCACGCCAAATATCTTTCGGAAATGGAAACAGGTATTGAAAGAGCGGATTATCATTACCTTCTTAACCTGCTGGAAAAGGCCGTAACAGATTTTAATGACGTTAAAGTCTCAGAAGTGCCTGTTCCCAGAATAGGAGTGGTGGGCGAAATATTTGTAAAATACAACTTTTTTTCCAATGGAAACATTATAGACTGGCTCTCTGATCAGGGGGTGGAGGTAGTGCTTCCCTGTTTGCAGAACTTTTTTGCCCAGAAGTTTGTTAATGAAGATTTTGCTCAAAGTTCCTTTTTTAAGAATTCCATTGTTGACAGCCTTAAATATAAACTCATGTATCTTTATACAAGATATCATCTTTATCAGATAGAAAGGGTCATGCAGCAATTTCGTTTTTACAGAAAGCCTTTTAACCTGAAAGATCTGGCTGAAATTACGGGAGAGGTGGTCAGCCTGGCCAACCAGTTCGGCGAAGGATGGCTTTTGACTGCCGAGATGATTGCCATGCTCAATGAAGGGATCGGCAATATAGTCTGCCTTCAACCATTCGGTTGCATTTCAAATCATATTACCGGAAGAGGTATGGAGAAAAAACTCAAAGAAATGTTTCCACATCTGAACCTGCTTTCGCTTGATATGGATGCAGGAGCAAGCGAGGTAAATATCTTAAACAGGCTGCATTTCATGATCGTTGCTGCCAGAGAAGAGATGGAGCATGGCCCCGAAGCAATGCCTGTACATGCAACAGCCTGGCCATTTTCCGGCTTCCGCATTTGGCCGGGAGATATACCTGTCTTTGACAACTATGTATCGCCTGAAATCGAGAAAGGAAAGGCATGGATATCAGGTCTGAATTTGTGGAAAAAAGCAAGTAATCTTATACGGAAATAATTGAGAAATACCAACATCAATCTTAAGGATGAGAAGGTATGAATCATGGCGGAAAATCAGATGAAAGATCGTATTACAGATTTCAGATTAACGGTATTGAGGATTTTCAGTCTTTTCCCTCTTACCGTTTCTGTTGCTGAACCGTGTCCAATGTACGGTAAAACGGAATTTTGGGAAGATTTCTTCTGCCCGGTTTGTTCGGGACAGAGGAAGAGGATTAAAAGGAGGTGAGTAAAATGCTAAGAGGAAATGGAACAGGACCAAGAGGTCAGGGACCTGGGACAGGTAAAGACACAGGGCGAGGGAATAGAAGCTGTTTTAAAATTTGTCCCTGAAGAAAGCAGATTCTTTTGAAACTTGCCAAGGGATAGGGCTTCCTTTTCCGGACAAGGAGAGTCCCGTTGTTGAATAAAACAACACAGTTGCCCCTTTCAGGGTTCAGATTTGACGTGAACCACGTACATCTGTACATCTGAACCCATAAATGGTTAGCAACATAGTCATATCTGGGACCACATTATAAAGAAGCACCTGTTTCGTGTGTTTTTGTGGAGTTTTGGAGCTCTTCTTTTTGTGCACTGGGGCCTGGCCTTCTGGAATCTGGATGCCTTTATCCATGAACATATGCTGTGGATATTGGTGATCGGAGCCTTAATGGGCATCATTCCGGAATCAGGACCGCATTTCATATTTTTGATGATGTATACACAGGGACTTATACCTTTTTCAGTACTCCTCACATCATCATTTGTACAAAATGGTCACGGCATGCTTCCACTTTTTTCATATAGCCTCAAGGATTCCGTGCTTATTAAAATTTTTAATCTTATCTTGATACCGCGGCCCGAACATACCGCTCCACTAGATTTTTTGTCTCTTCCGAAATATAGGCTGATATTTGTGTATGAGCCTGAGCCATAAAATACCTCCAGAATGTTTCTACAAAAATGTAGAAAATTAATAGCAATTAGTCAAGAAAAAATTTCGTGTCGATAAAACACACCGATTCGCCCCACTTTCCTTTTTTCGAGCGGTGCGAAATGCCGGATGAGGACAGGACCAGCCGGTATGTATCGGCCTGATCTGCTGAGAGATGCTCAAATATTATAGCCATAAAAAGGGGCTTTCTTAGAGGAATTAGAAAAGGGAAAGCTATAGGGAAAGCATGCTTGCGCAACGCAACAGCTCTTCGTCGCTAAAACTCGTTTTTAGTCGCGATGATTCGATTTTGACCTTCATTAAGAGTTCTTCCAGAACTCTGTCTTCTGTATTTGTCTTCAGACTCCTGAGCTTGTAACGCAGCGCACTTTTTCCCGTCTTCTTGCCGATAAGGAATTTTCTCCGCATAGATACCTCCGCAGGATCGAATGGTTTATAATTGGAAGGATTTTTTATTATTCCATCTATGTGGATTCCCGATTCGCATGTAAAGATATCCTCTCCAACCACAGGGCTTCTATGGGAAAGCGGAATACGAGCAGCTTGTGCCACATAGTGAGCGATCTGAGGGAGATATTTGAGTTTGTACTGAGGCAGACTACTCCTTTTGACCAGAAAGGCCACCACTTCTTCCAGGACAGCATTTCCCGCCCGTTCTCCCAGTCCGTTTACCGTGACATCCGCAAAATCGGCTCCGGCTTTCAATGCGGCCACCGCATTGGCCGTAGCCATGCCGAAGTCATTGTGTGTGTGGACCCCGAGATCAACGCTGAATCGTTTTCTTAATTTCGTAACAATCCTGAACATGGAGACTGGATCCATGATTCCGACGGTATCTGCAAAACGTATTCTGTTTATGCCTTCTGCTACGGCCAGAAGGCAGACCTCGTCAACAAAATCCGGATCAGCCCTGGAGGCATCTTCCAGACCAAGGGAAAGATAACAGGAACTTTTGTCTCGCGCCTGCCGTATACTTTCCCGTACTTTCGTCATTACCCATCTTCTATCCTGACCCAGTTTATGCTCTATATGAATGTCTGAAACAGGAATAGAAAGTGCAAGAACATCAGGCGACATGCCCAACGTTTCTTCAATGTCTTTGGGAAGGCACCGGCACCACAGGGCAAGTTTCGGACATCCTGCGAGTTTTCTGGCCAATCCGGCAAAAACGAGCAGTTCCTTAAATTCTTTTTGGGCAAAGGCAGTAGAATTATGGCGGAGGATGTCGAGGTTTCCGATGGCCGTGATATCATTCGGGGCGTTTTTGCCCAGATGTTGCTGCAAGACCAGCCAGCTCCCGTAGCTTTTTACGAATTGGTTTTGAATAATTATGTGTCATATATTTATAATATTATCAAGCTCCTAAGCCGATAACTGATTTACAAATACACGTCCCGCAAGTTCCTCCCTAAACTGAGCTACGTCCCCTTAATCCGTCTAATATGTTGTATCAACCAGATATCCATTTCTTCCTGAACATGGATATCCATTTTTATCCTTGTGTTTATTCAAACGGGTATTCATTTTCTTATGATTAAATTTTTTACCACAATATGAACATTCTATAACATATGTCGGCCCAAAGTTTGGTTTGATAGATCGTGAACGTCTAACAGTCGGCCTGGAAAAAGAAATCCTGCCGGAATTACGAGTTAATCCTGGGGCAGAAATTGGACCAGATGGCGTAAGTTCAACAGCATATTTTGGAACAAAAGAAGTATTCGTGACTTCTGCATCTTGAATTCTATCAACACGATATGATCGCCATTCTTCTGTTTCATGCCTTAAAGCGAACAACAGAAGATTTCCTGCTTGAGAGCGACGTAATGAATATAGCTCTATCAGGCGATAATTGCCATTATAATGAAGATTAACACAAAGTCTGTTTGCTGATGCAAAACGGATTTTTTCAAGCGGCGTTTCTGTATGCCAGGCCTGAGCCATTGAAGGAGGTTGCCATGTCTCATCAATTGCTACTCGTCCAGAATGAATTGATTGTTTTACAGTTTTTTCAACTGTACCATGCAACCATTCCATTACTTCCGGAAGTTCTTTCCAGAACTGTGCAAAAGGTGGTAGAGCAGGCAACTGATGGGCGAGCATATTTTTCCATTCAGCTTCCAGTTCTTCGCGTTCAGGACGGTTCCTGAATGTTTCCATTATTGGAACTGGCATTTCTTTAAATTCGCATTTTTTCTCAAGCGTGCTTAGGAACGTGGACGAAATAACTTCCTCAACTATGCATCACAGCTTCAGGCCGCCTTTGTTCGATCTCAAATCCCAAAAATATTGAAATAGCTCGCTATTCCATCAACTTTTGTGATCTGAGATCAAACAAATTCGACCCAAATCTGTGCGCCTACTTGTGGAAGTTAATTCGTCCACGTTCCTTAAAATAATGGTCTGATCAGATTTAAACCCATCATGACGATACAAATGAACTACATCATATAAATCACGCGGACGTTCACGTTCTGCCAGCGCCCTGACTTTTTCTGCGAATACTTCTTCAAAACAATAACATCTGATCTGAATTCCTTCATCCAGCAAATCAGAATACGGATGATGAACTTTTCTTACAACAGAATCAAGTACAAGTATTTCATCTGTAGTTAAATCCAACTTAATGCGGGGAAGATCACCTCTTGGCTGCATTGGACCGCTGTAACCAATCCGTCCTTGGGCAGACATGCCTCCACGCTTGTTTTTATAAACATCAAAGCGGATTAAATTTTTTGGGATATCAATACCTGCGGTATCATAAACCCATTCCGAAATATCTTTGAAATAATTTACGAGAAACTCCTGATCAAGATGATTTGGTTCGGAAAGTGTGAAATCCAGATCTTCAGAAAAGCGATATGTTTCAAAATAGCATTTTTTTAAACATGTACCGCCTTTAAATATCCAGCTTGATCCTATTTCAGCGTGATTGAATATACCGGCAAGCACCCAGCCAAGCACATAGTCTTTCTCAACGACATTGGCAACAAGGCCAAACTCTCTTGAGAAATCCATTATTTCAGATTTATCAATCAACTTGTTTTAACCTTTTCCAGTTTTCCGGCACCCACAGCCGCCAACGAGTAATAAGTTTGTTATTACTGAGCTTTGGATCAAGTTTTGTGTTACCTGCTGTAAGCTTTAAGCGACATTTATCTATAGCTTCCGTTTCATCAGGGGCAACTATTTCCAGTAAAAAGCCAAGTCGTTTAAATACAGCGCCATTTCCTAACTGTTGTGCATATTCAATTAACTGTTCCAGGTTCTTATTTTCTGAACGTAAATAATTGATAAACATATCTTTGACAGAACGTATTCCACCGCCAAAAACAGGATTGCTCAACATATCAAGTATAGTACGCGTGGGGTCAGATACTGGAATTTTTACTTGTGCCCTCCATACAGGCTTGAGGCCGAACATGGCTTTTTCAGCGACTGTGCGCAGCATAAAGTCTGTTCCTTTTATTTTTGGGCTGCGATCCCTTGGCTTTTGAACAGTCATAACCATAACCGTGCTGAAAATTTGTTCAGTAAAATCCAGATATTCTGCAGCACTCCACCCGCCGATATAACACGGTGCAAAAAGACGCTCAGCAATCAGCCAGGGATCTTCAAGCGGCACGTCCGCTGTTCGAGATTCTAAGGGCACAGATACATAGAGGCCGCGGCGAACTCGTGACATCCATCCCTTCTTTGCCCATCGCGAAAGCATTTTTGCGGCATCTGTGGATGCAATATCTAAAATCCCGGCAGCCTCATCAACCGATATTGTGCCTTTTGTGCCACGGATTATCGCTGCAATTCTTTCTCGATCAATTTTCCCTATGCCTGTAAGTGGTTTCATAGTATATTAAATGCGCAGTTATTCGTTTATTAGTCGAATAACTGCATATAGTATATACTACTCTATCATGTCAAACTATATTTCATGCGTCATAGTTCATATAAAATTTTCGCCAACTTGTTGCTGTCCGGAATAAAGACGTTAGGGAATGACATGCGAATATGGAATATGAAAGGGACCTCGTTCTTCTACTGCCCGCTCATGCGCGTGAGTGGTTTGACCAACCGGAGAGCGCCTGGAAAGAACTGTCGCCGGGAGTTGCCAAGGGGTCGCTCGTCGATGACCACCGAATGCTTGAGGCCCTGGCCCGCGAATTTGACCGCTTCAAGGAAGAAGAACTCTTCGGTATCTTTGCGCGCCGCGCCCTGGAGTACTTTGTCCTGTCCGATCCAAGTGAAATGGCAGAGGAAAACTGGCAAGTTGGTGCTACTGCGCGGCTACTTGCGATTTGAAATTCTGCAGGATGCTCATAAACAAGTCGTTTGCCATTCATATCTCTTTATTTCTTTTTCTTGCTTGATGGTCTCTGAGAGAGCGCGCTTCCGGCCGCCGATTTTGATTTCTTACTGGTTCTACCATCACGAAGAACCTTGGATGCAGCGCTTGCTGCCCTCTTTGAGGTCACTTTTTTTGGCGCCTTTGTTTGGGATAGAGCGCTGCCGGCTGAAGTCTTGGACGTTGATCCAGTTGATTTGTTTCGGAGTGTCCTTGATGCGTTTCTTGCTGCTTTCGGTCTGGTTACTTTTGATTTTGCCATCTTTATTCTCCTTAGGGATCGAAAATAAATAACCTTTACATTATATCAACTGTTGGTTTGATTTTATAGTTCCATTCACCGTGAAAATCCGACTGTTGTATGTTGATTTTTTTAAATTCTTTGTCAGTTATCTTTCTGCCTGTTTTATAAATATTCTCATCAAGCTTTACTTTTATTTTTAACCCGCTTTTAGTTTTTGTGCTACCAATCAGGTTAACAACCGTTTCCCTTGTTATTAAAGGTTTTCCCCGCCAGTTTTTTGATATAAAAGAAAACATTTTATGCTCAATTTTATTCCATTTACTTGTCCCTGGTGGAAAATGACAAACGGTTATGAGCATTCCGGTTTCATTCGCAAATTTTTGCAACTCAACCTTCCATAGCTTGACTCTATAGCCATTGCTGCCACCACAATCCGCAGTAATCAGCAATTCCCTGGCATGGGGATATTTAATCTTTCCCATTTCATGCCACCAAGTTTTTATTGAGTTGACCGCAAATTCCGCAGTATCTTTGCTGATTCCAACATTGACAAAACCTTCATTTCTAAAAAGATCATATATGCCATAAGGAGCTACTTTGCCTAGCTCTTTATCTATAAAATCATAGGCTTCCACCTCTTCGGGCTGGCCTTTTTTGCTATATTCCCTGCCTTTATTAGCGTAATTTCCAATATTCTCTTTTTTCTTTGTGTCAACAGAAACAGCCGGCCAACCGGATTTCTGAAATATTTTTACAGTTTCATTAATATGTTCAAATTGCGCGTTTCTGTCAGGGTGGCCGTTGCCTTCTCTAGTTTTTTTGTTTGATTGTAAACTATAACCCAAATCCGATAATAAATTGCCGACTTTGGGCTGGCTGATTGTATACCCCTGATCAATAAGCTCATCACGAAGATTATATGTACTCTTGCAAGTCCAGCGAAGAGGTGATTCCGGGTCTCCCCTAGTCAACGGTTCTACTAACAGTTCTAAATCTTCTAATATGCCTGCCTGCTTTTCCGTAACCTTTTTACGTCCTCCCCCTGCTTTTCTAACGCGACTTTTTTCTAAATTTTCTTTACTTTTTATTTCTTTTAAACCAAGATAAATTCTCGGTCGAGAAATATGTGTTGCTTTATGAACAGCCATGACGCCGCCCCTACCACATATTCTATTATAAGATCAAGCTTTGGCCGCGCACCATAAGCGAATTTGGCGTTCATTTAATGAGTATGCAATATCTTCAAACTCTTCTTTGATAGCTCTGGCATTCTCAGGTAATTCCAACATGCCACTATGTATACCAGAACTACTGATAAGTGTAAAGGTTATTTATTTTTGATTCCTTAATGTTATTTGTTTTGGGTTTAGGCTTAGGCTCAGGTAAAAGGGCAACAAAGATCAAAATAATTTAACTTAGTGCATGTGAGGATTATTTGCTCTTGCACTCATTGCACTGTTCTTTTGAAGGCCGGGAATTCGTTTTTTTCCAGCCAGGTGCAGGATAATTGTTCTTCGAACAGGATGTTTCCCAGTGATAGGTATCAGATCCCTCTTTATAGTAGTATGGTGCAGATGGTGTTGACATTTTATCACCTCCTCTCTATTAGTTCTTAAATACACAATCTCGTTGCCCCTTTCTGCCGCTCAAATTGTATTGCCGATAACTTCCGATTTTTTACAAAAAATGTTGTAAAAAATTGAAAAAAATCCATTGAAACCGGCATAAGGAAGTAGGAGGCAATAATTAAGTAGGGTTAAAAACATGCCGCGACATTCACCAAAGTATGATCCCTCAATTCGTGAAGAACTGGATAAGGCTGATTGGGACAAAGTGCTCTCTCCGGTCCTTAAATATGCTGTTTGGAGAGCAAAGAAATTTGTATTGATAGGTGATGAAGTAGACCCCGAGGCCTTAGTTGGTGAAGCTATAGCAAGAGCCTATGGAGTTGGGACTGGAGGGACTTGCAGGAACTGGAACAAAAACAAGTGCCCAAAGCTTGAAAACTTTTTAATAGGTATAATCAAGAGCATGACGAGCCATAAGGCTGAACATGTAACTGGTTTTCCTAAGGAATCACTTTGTAATAAGGATGGTTCCACAAAAGATGATAAAGTTTTAAAATTTGGTGATGAAACAAAGGGATTTTTAAAACCGAAGAACCCTGAGGAAGAGCTTATAGAGGCCGAAAATCTTCAACCTCTCATGGACGAATTAAATAAGCTATCTGATGAGGATGAAGATCTGGGAATGATTATTTTGTGTATTGAGGACGGAATCAGCAAGACGAGGCATATTGCTGAGGCGACGGGATACGATAGAAAGAAGGTCAATAATCTGTTAAGGAAACTCCGCCGACGGCTTGAAAATTACAATCCGAAATTAAAAAACAATCTTCCAAAGAAAGGCAGGAAGAATGAGCATAGATAAAGAAAAATATATGAGAACAATGGATGCCTTAACTGATGCGTTAGGCAGGAGCGATGGACAAACAGTTGAAGATATAAAAAATGAACTTCAGGATGATGGAATTGATGTTGGCTCTGCATTGGAGCGCTTAAAGAAGGCACAGTTGAGTATTTCCATGGCAGCCAAAAGGTCAGCTCTTGATGCCGCAAGGGACAAGAGGGTCGAACTGGTACAGAAAGGGCGTGAATTTATCGGGAAGTTTAGTGATTGGTCCAAGGATCAGATCATGGCAAGGATAAAGGAATTGAGTGGCCCCAAGGTTGGACTCGCTTATAGGAATTTGGATGCCATGGGAACCGAGGAAATAATCTCAATTCTGGAAGATCTGGAGATGGCTCACTATCGACGAAACTTGGAAGAAGGCAGCGATGGCGAATGAAATAGACCTAAAATTACTGAATGCCGAGCAATTGGCCTCTAAAACTATAGAGAAATTCGGAATATGCTCACATGAACACATTAGAGTCAGGGATATAGCATTTGCCTTGGGAGCAACGGTTATTGAACAAAAAATTAGCCGAGCCGCAGCAAGCATCGTGAGTATCGGTAATCATGCCACGATAAGAATTCCCCCAACAGATAGTCCGGAGCGGAAAAGATTTAGTATCGCCCACGAATTGGGGCATCTTGTAATGAACCATGTTGAATCAATCCAAAAGGTCTGCAGTGATGAAGATATGATGAACTGGTATCAAAGCAGCCAGGAAACCCAGGCGAACTTTTTTGCAAGTGAACTTATCCTCCCCAAAAATCTGGTCGAAAGACGATGTGATGTGGCTGAGGTAAACTTTGAGCCTATAATCCAAATAGCGAAGGATTTTAGATCATCCTTAACCGCTACTGCGATTAAATTTGTCAGGCTTTGCCCAGAAAAATGTGCGATTGTTTTTTCATCCAAAGGAAAAGTCCAATGGTTTTACAAAAGCCCTGACTGGTGGCCGTTCATTCGTAGAGACAAGAAACTTGATAAAAGAACATTAGCTTATGATTTTTTCATTAGCAAACAAATGGACAAAGAACCGGTCGAAATAGATTCAGATGCCTGGATCGAAACTATTGGTATTAATAAAATCGTAGAACATTCAATTGGATCACCCCGACATGGCTTTGTGGTTTCTATCCTTTGGATTAGACCAAATTAACAAATAAATTTCAGCCAGGGTTTAGCGAGATTCCTTGCCAGAACCATCACAAGTGCAACGCATCCTAAAGATTATAAGTCAGTACCCGAAATGCAGGAATACTACAAGGTCATAGCTGTATTCTGTAGATAATAGACAAGCTTCCAGGTTTTGATCTGAGATGGTATTAAATTTTTGCAGATTTTCTGCTATAACCCT
>DAOWEW010000034.1 GCA_030638305.1 Desulfobacteraceae bacterium | reverse complement strand
TTTTGTATTTTCAATCCAGTATTCAATCTTATTGTTGCAATCAAGAACGCACGCTTTTGACGTGCCGGCATGCCTGAATTTTATCATTCTGTACGCATGAGTATAATCAAAGGTTGCAAAATCAAAGCCTTTCATTTCGAATAATCCATCCGCCATATAGGCTTGATTGAGAATGACGTCCACATCCTTTAATATATGGTCGATAACATAGACAATTTGTTCATCGACATTGCCGTGAAGAGTTAAATTAGATATATTGCCTGCCGAATCTCGGCATTTCCCTGTAACATCAACTATCTTTTGCCGGTCCAGTTTTGTAAGTTTACGAATCACATGGTTATATGGCTTTAACAATTTATGGATTTTATCGCAATGCGCCTTGAGCTTTTCATCTTCAAGCAGCACAGGCTCGGTTTCATATTGAGCCATTAGCATCTTTTCGGAAAGAACTTCTGCTTGCCGGAATATCGGCAAAACCCGCGCCATCATGCGCTTTAATCTATTCCTGATAATATCGGCAGGCTGCACATAACGGAGCAAACAGCCGACCAGTTTGCGATCTACCTTAATCGGGTACGGACTCAGCAAATACCGCGCCAGGTCTGAAATTTTATATTCCAAAACCGTTTCGGTGTTAAGCTCTTGGCCAATGCGGTTTAGATCCAGGTCCACATATTTGCCCCGGGAAATCACCCACATCTTTTTCGGATTTAATTGTCCTGTATCCTTGCCACCGGTTCCCCTGTCCCCGTTTCTGTTGCGTCTATTAAACAACTCTTTTTACTCCATTCTTTGCATTGAAAAGATTTTTTGAACCTGTGTAGTTGCGTTTTTTTTACAGCCAGTTTCCCCATAACTATAAAGATTAGCTGCAAAAACCTTGCCAAAAAAACTCAGAATAGTTTTATTGCTTTAAATTCAATCACTTTTAATGCAAACAAGAAGATTATATCCAAATAGAGTAAACTATTTCCCCGAATTTTGTGAAAATAATTACATACTTTTTGTGAAAATAATTACATATTTTTTGTAAAAAATTGTGGGAGGGTGTCGTAACTGGCTGGGAAGGTTGGGTAGTCCCTACAAAGCAATGCAGGTTTAGAAATATCGCCCTGTCTTGCTTTGCGAACACCTGATTTTTCGCTATGTGCCACCAGAAGCTATTCAAAAACATCCAGTTTAAGAGTATAGATGAAGGAGTTTTCAGGAAAAAACAAAGAGAAGAGAAATCAAAAAAGAAAAAATCAAAAAAATCGCGAAGGCCCAAGATGAACATGTCGAATTTTTGAGTTCAAATATGAAATCAGGAGGAAAGCGCTCTTTTAAGTTCCTCAATGGTTATTGATTCTACTTTAACCGGCTCTTTAAGAAAAGAACCATGAGGAATAAATTTACTTATTGTCCCAACAAAATGATTGTAATCAACAAAATCCCCTTTATTGTATGTATGTATTTTTTTTAATTTTCGGTTTTTAGAAAGATTGAATAATACATACTTGTCATTTTCTTCAATGATTCCGGTATAACCAGTCCTGTATGATTTAATACTTATAATTTTCATTCCAAACAAATCCCATAAACTTTGATTTTTGTCAATCAACCTTTGTGTCCTGGAGTCGGGCAGTGCAAACATATGTCCCCATCCTGGCAATAGACAATGCCTCTGATAGGGATCAGGCGTCGGGGGTTAAATGTCAGGGGAAATCTGTTTTTTGAAAGCAGGATTTTGTATGATTTTTTTAAGAGTATCCGCGTGATCCTGAAGATCTTTCAGGTTATTGAAGTGTAATTTTATACTAAATGTATTGCCTTCAAAATTTTTTGGGGGAATAAGTTTCATGCCGTTTCCGAGCTTTAATTCTTTAACAAGTTCTTCAAATTTCTGTTCAGCACGAGTGATTGAGGGATAACGTCTTTTTTTTAAATAAAATCTTAATTTTTCGGTCTTTTGGGTTCGATCAAGCTCATCATTTTGCAGAATTTTCTGAAAACCGCTTTCCTGAATAACTTTCATAACCGGAATGTCCTCACGAAGAGAAATTTCACTAATTAGTGTTATTAGTTCTCTTTGCTTGTTCATTCCCAGCTTAAGGTCATTAAAAATTTTTACAAAAGTAATGCCGGCATTTTTTTCAAATGTACCGAGTTCTACGGCCATTGAAAGAGAAATAATGTTGGATAGCACGCAGTTTTGAATAGGCAATGGAAGATGATAGATATTTATTATTTTCTTTATAAGAGCTGAATTATGCGGCAAGCCAAGTAATGATGCCTCGTCAGCGAGATTTGTCATATCTTTAAAAAAACCGGAAAGCATAAAGAGTGCTTTGGACTGTTCAATCAGATTGAGTGGCCTTTGGAATGAATTGTCTGTTATTGCAAATTTAACGCAGTCAAGCTTTTTGGCGTTAGAGCCTGGAATTTTCGCCTCAATATTCAACAAACCAAGTATCCGGCACGCCGCTATTCGGCGGAAACCGCATATGATGGTATATCTTGATTTTTTTTTTATTAATATCGGAGGATTGATCAAACCCACATTCTTAATAGACTTTACAATATCATCTATGCCTGTCTCAGTTGTGATGTGAAAGGTTTGATCCTCTGAATCTATAAGTGACAGTGGAACCTGATTCTTGTTAAAATCCATATTGTTTCCGGCAATCAGCTTTAGGGTGCGCTCTGTTATTCCTGACTCTTTTTTTGAATTTGTAAATATATCAAAATTTAACTATTAATATCAATAATTTTATCAGCAATTCTAATTTTAGAATAATATCTCCCATTTTAACTGTACTTCATGAGTGGTGGTGAAGTGTCGTGGTCTTGGAGATGCAACAAGCAGTGAAAGATATGTGGATTGCGGATTTGCATTATTTTCCTTGTAAACAATAAAATAAATGTATATATTTTCCCTCTAAAAGGGATAATATGAAATGAAGAACTTTCTCAAACGAATTATTATAGATTTTCACAACCGTCCGCTTCCTGACTTTAAACCAAGGCAGGCTGATGTTCCTCTGAACCTGGATAAGATTATCACCATTGTAGGCCCCAGGAGAGCTGGAAAAACTTATTATTTTTTCCAGCTCATAGCTGAGCTGGAAAGGCAAGGCGTAGCGCGCAATCAGATTCTGTATATCAATTTTGAAGATGAGCGTCTGGAACTGGAAGGCCGTCACGATCTCATTATTGAGGCTTATCTTGAGCTTTATCCAGAGCTGGATATTTCACTGTCTTATTTTTTTTTTGATGAGATCCAAGAGTTGGATCAGTGGGAGAAGTTTGTTCGCCGCATGCTTGATACTGTGACCAAAAGGATTTTTTTGACTGGTTCCAACGCAAAGCTGCTATCCAAAGAGATATCGACATCTTTGCGTGGCCGCAGCCTTTCTTTTGAAATTATGCCGCTTTCTTTCAAAGAGTTCCTGAGCTTCAAAGAGATTGACGTACAAGACATCTATTCCACAAGGAACCTTTCACTGATTCAAAATGCCTTTGAAGAATACCTGTTATGGGGCGGTTACCCTGAGTTGGTGGAGATTGAAGAGCGCTTTAAGCCGCAAGTTTTGCAGGAATATTTCAATGTAATGCTCTACAGGGATCTGGTAGAAAGATATACGATCAAAGATGTTTCTATATTAAAATATTTAATAAAACGTTTGATTGCATCGTTTACCAAGGAGTTTTCTATAAACAAGTTATACAACGAGCTCAAATCAAGAGGCATTTCAATCAGCAAGGATCGTATTTACATGATCGTGGACCAAATCTTTTCGGTTTATATGCTGACATGTGTGGAAAAATATGACCCATCGGTCACTAAAAGAGAGATGAGCAATAAGAAAATATACCTTTATGATAACGGCTTTGCGGCAGTTACGCAATATTCTTTTTTTGAGGACAGAGGCAAGCTCTTGGAAAACCTGGTATTTGCTCACCTTAGGGCTCAAACAGAAGAGATATTTTTTTTAAAAAACGGATGGGAGTGTGATTTTTTGGTTTTTCCAACGGCAAAGCAGCCTTTGATCATTCAGGTGACTGACCGCTTGAATTCAGACAACCTGAAGCGTGAAATAAAAGGCCTGAAGATGGCGAGGAAGCGAATCCCTAATTCTAAAGGGCTGTTGCTGGTGGGACAGCTTGATCAAACCGTTGATGTGCCGGGCTGGTCTGATATCATGCCGATTTCTACCTGGCTTTTAGGGTAGAAAGATTGTGCGTCTATCCGGAAGTTAATTCGTCCACGTTCCTTAGCGCCTCCCTACAGGCTGTAATATAGTAATTTATTTCTTGAGAATCTTTGAATTTCAGAAAATATGGAAGCGCCTTGTTATATTCTCTTAAATTCATATAACTGATCCCCAGGCAAATATTGAGCTGCTCGCTTTCCGGAAAATATTCGACTCCTTCCGATAATATTTTAATTGACTGCCTGTATTCTTTCTTTTTCTGTTTGATTATACCTATGCCAAGGAAAGCGCGGTAGTCAGGATAATAGTTCAGCGATTTTTTATATAGTTTTTCAGCAATCTTGTTTTTATCCTTTATATCTTCTATTGTTGCATAATCTCCATAATCGAATGTCATTCCAAGTCTTGAGAAGAAATCTGCGTGCAATTCATAAAGTTCTTTATCATCAATTACTTCGATTTCATCTGCAAAACCCGCAAGATTTTCATAGTAATTCATCCTGAGTTTCCGCCCGAAAGCCAGTATTATATCCTGGGACAAATCAGGATCGCTTTGAAAATATATGATGTCTTCTATGCGTTTTAACCAGACATCATCTGTAATTTTACATCTTTTTTTAAAATCCGAATAAAGTGCTGTTCCTGGAAATATATCAAGGATATAGAAGATGGTACTCAGAGGTTTGATTTCATGAATTAAATCTATGGTATCCTGAATTGTATCCCAGGTTTCTCCGGGGCATCCGTAAATAAAGTAGGCTCTGGCCATAATTCCGTACCTCGGAGTCAGCGCAAAAGCTTTTTTTATTTGCTCTGTTTTAATATTTTTATTCAGAATTGTTCTTATTTTTTCAGATCCGCTTTCCACACCATAACTGATCTGAATGCAACCGGCTTTTCTCATCCAGCAAAGAATTTCATCGTTCACATAGTTTACGCGGGAAATCGCCACCCATGCTATTTTTAGTCCTCTATCTATAATTTTTTTGCAGATTTCAATTACTATATCTTTTTTAAAGGTAAAAGTATCATCTGAAAAATAAAAAAAAGTTATTCCTTTTTTCAAGAGAAGTTCAATTTGATTTACAAAATAATCAGGAGAGTGGAATCTTACTTTATGGCCCCACAACTGAGGTGATCCGCAAAAAGTGCAGTTCCCGGGGCATCCTCTGGTTAAAGAAACATGCTGATATTCAAAATACTTTGCAGGGATCGGCAGTTCGTCAAGGTTATGTATGACCTCAGCGGGCTTGGTTTTTACAACTTTGTCTTTTTTTCTGTAAGCAATGCCTTTGACATTCCCGATCTGTTTATAATTCTGTTCTTGTATGCATTTTAAAAGAGTTAGAAAAGTGTATTCTCCTTCTCCCAATACTGCGTAATCAATTTCTTTGAAGTGCGTTAATAAATGCTTCCATAAAAAGGTGGTACCTATTCCGCCGAAGACAATTTTTACCTTTGGGTTAATTTGTTTTGCAATCCTGGCAATTTCAATGCCGCCCCACCGGTTTGCATGCATTATCGAAAAACCGATTACATCCGGTTTTTTAGCAATCAATGTTTCTTTGATGATATCATGAGATATTTTATTGACGTTATGCCAGTTCAGTATCTCAACATCATAATTGTTTTCCTTTAAAACAGCACCGACATAATAAACCCCCAGAGGTACAAAACTTATTTCTTCTTCATGGACTCTATCTTCAAGGAAATAGGGATATATTAGTAATGTTTTCATCACCTAACCTAACTCAAACTCCGCATCGTAAAATTTTGTCTTAACCTTCTTTGACTCAAAGGCGCCAATATCTTCCAGGAAGTCAAAATAATCTTCCAAATTTTGTTCTTTTTTGAATGGCTTTTTTCTCATAGCAGCGAAGTCCTTTTTGGATAGCAAAAGATCGGTTTCAAGATTAATAACCTTATTTTTTTTGTTTTTCTCCAACAATGTCATAGTATCTCTCCATCTGACCGTATTTTTTAAAGTAGTTTTGGACTTCCTGCAGGTTTATCTCCGGCAAGCTGAGCAACTCTTTTATATCAGCCATTTCCCTTGCATTGCATTTGCTTTCAATTCAAGACACCTTTTAGAAGCTTTAACGTATAGCAACACCTCGGTCCCGGAGGTAGTCCTTTAGCTCGCCAATCCCAATAATCCCAAAATGGAACATCGAAGCGGCAAGCAATACTGTTGCGCCTGCTTGCACTGCCTCATAGAAATGCTCCAATTTCCCTGCGCCACCGGAAGCTACCACATCGGCCGAGACCGCTTCCTTGATTGCCCTGATTACCGGCAGATCATAACCGGTCTGCGCACCGTCACCCGCTTTGCTGGTAGGCAGAATAACAGGAATACCGTAGCCGTCAACACGCTTTGCCCATTCGATTGCGTCAGCACCGGTGGCAGTCCGTCCCCCATCAATATAGACTTCATAGCCTGAGGGCATGGCCTCGTTCTGATCTACGTCAATGGCCACCGTCACCTTCTCTGCGCCGAGTTCCTTGACCATTTCTGCGATTATTTCAGGCTTCCGAAAGGCGGCGCTGCTGATCGACACCTTGTTTGCGCCTGCACTCAGCACCAGCTCAGCCGATTTCACATCAGTAATCCCACCGCCAACTGTAAATGGCACTGTCGTAACCTCGGCAACGCGTTTGACTACATTGAGCATGGTGGATCTATCTTCCACCGTGGCCGTGATATCCAGCAGCGCCAGTTCGTCTGCGCCAGAGTCACAATACGCTCGTGCACATTCGACCGGATCACCAGCGTCCCGAATGTCCACAAAATGGATGCCCTTGACAACGCGTCCGTTCTGCATGTCCAGGCACGGCATAATTCGAATTGATTTATCCATTATCTGTTTCCTCCTTAGGAACGTGGACGAAATAACTTCCCCAACTATGCATCACAGCTTCAGGCCACCTTTGCCCGATCTAAAATCACAAAAATATCAAAATAGCTCGCTATTCCATCAACTTTTGTGATTTGAGCCTATATTTGAGTTTTGGGCAAATCCGACCAAAATCTATGCGCTTACTTGGGGAAGTTATTTCGTCCACGTTCCTTAGCTTATTTTCAGTTTTTTCTCATACATCCCTACCAAAATCTTCCATAACAGCATCGGCTGTTTTTCCCCATTACCCCTCAATAGCCTCAGCACATTTAACGCAAAGATCGGATTCAGGCATAATCATCAATCTTGCAAACGGAATCGACTCTTCACACTCACAGCACAAGGCATTCGCTCAGGCGAGACGGGGTTTGTGGGTTATGGTTTAGTTATTTGAAAGTCAAAAAATCACTTTTTACAAGAAACTATCTATTGTGTCAATCAAAGTATTTTGCCCGGTAATGGCTCTGCAATTTCCAAAGCG
>DAOWEW010000172.1 GCA_030638305.1 Desulfobacteraceae bacterium | reverse complement strand
ATTCCAAAAGATGGGGGCCCGGAATTACATATGCATTAATTGGTGTATAAAAAAAACTAAAAATTATAAAGCTGAAAAAAACTAAAAATTTTTGTAAATAATTCCACTTTGTTCCCATCACAACTAACCCCGGGTAATAACGGTTATCGGTTATCGGTTATCGGTTTACAGTTCACGGTTATCGGTTATCGGATAAGAGTTTACAGTTGTCAGTTTACAGTATTTCCAATGTATGCAACGATTGAACCCAAGATGAGCGTTTGGCTTTTAGCGATTAGCAATTGGCTCTTATTATTTCAGATGGTTACCAACGATTCTGATATTGAAATTATTGTGCTAACTGCTAAAGGCTAAATTAAGATTGAAGCATTTTAGCCGTAAACCGTGAACCGTAAACCGACAACCGTAAACCGTTATTTGTTATTCATTATCCCATATAAATATATTGTTTGAAAACATGGCAGCGTCTCCAAGTTCTTCTTCTATCCTTATCAACTGATTGTATTTGGCGACCCTGTCGCTTCGAGACATTGAACCTGTCTTTATCTGACCGCCGGTTATGCCAACAACCAGGTCTGAAATAAATGTATCTTCCGTTTCACCTGACCTGTGGGATATTATTGTACTATATCCAGCCTGTTTAGCCATTTCAATAGCGTCCAGAGTTTCGGTTACAGTCCCGATCTGATTAAGTTTGATAAGTATGGAATTTGCTATTCCATCTTCAATTCCTTTGTTTAATATTTTCGGGTTTGTCACAAATATATCATCGCCTACTATTTGGACGCTTCCACCCAACCTGTCTGTCAACAACTCCCAGTTGTCCCAATCCTGTTCTGCGAGGCCATCTTCTATAGAAAAAATCGGATATTTATCAATTAAAGTTTCATAATAATCTATCATATCTTCCGGTTTAAGTTTTTTATTCTCTGATTTCAGAATATATTTTCCATTTTTGTAAAATTCGTTTGCAGCCGCATCCAGTGCAAGACCTACATCTTTGCCGGGCTTATATCCTGCGGATTCAATTGCATTAATGATAAATTTAATTGCATCTTCGTTTGATTCAAGGTCAGGTGCAAAACCGCCTTCATCCCCCACCGAAGTGCTGAGTCCTTTCTCTTTCAGCACCTTTTTAAGGCTGTGAAAAATTTCAGCTCCCATCATTACAGCCTGGGCAAAGGTTTGTGCTCCGATAGGTACTATCATGAACTCCTGTATATCAAGATTGTTGGCGGCATGTGCGCCTCCGTTTAGAATGTTCATCATCGGGATGGGAAGATATCTTGCATTTATCCCACCGAGATATCTGTAAAGTGGTAAGTTATAAGCTGAAGCCGCTGCCCTTGAAGCCGCCATGGATACGCTGAGAATTGCATTTGCTCCAAGTTTTGATTTGTTTGGAGTACCATCTAATTCAATCATAACGTTATCAAGTGCCATCTGATCTGCTGCATCCATACCGTGCACCGCAGGAGCAATTATATTTAAAACATTTTTTACAGCTCCGGTTACACCCTTTCCGCCGAATCGTTTAGAACGCTTGTCACGAAGTTCTATTGCTTCACGTTTACCTGTAGAAGCTCCGGAAGGAACCGCTGCACGTCCAACAGCGCCGCAGGCAACAATAACATCTGCTTCAACTGTGGGATTTCCTCTTGAATCCAGGATTTCTCTAACTTTTACATCAACAATTTCAGTCATGGCATCCTCCAAATAAATTATGTATTTCATTAAATTAACGAGGTCTGAACTTGACAAAATAAGGAGAAATGTTACTCTCCTTAGATTTTTATGTCAAGGTGCGAACGAACTCTAACCATATTTAGTGCCTGAACAGGATTGTTATGCAAAGTAAAGATTTTTATTCTGAAGCTCATCTTGTAGTTGCAGCAATAAGGATTCTGGAACATCAGAATTCCGCATCACCTTCAATTGATGAAGTTTGCCGGACAATATCATTCTCCCTGGAACAAGGCAATTTCGTATGCAGAAAGCTTAAGGAAATAAATATCATAGAAGTTGTTGAGGGAGCCTTTGGAACCAAACTTTTTATAAAAAATCACTTGCTGTTAGAAAAAATTCCCCAAGGGGCAACAGAAGATAATCTTGAAAAAGAACTCAAAAAATTTCAAAGTGATAAAAAAAATCATATAGAAAAAATAAAGCTTTTTCAAACAGAACAGAAAAAAAAGAAAAAAGATCTCTTTGCCGAACTGGAAAAGAAATTTAAAAAAGACCTTGATGAAATCTGAATCATGCAGCCTATGGATATGAATAAAAACTTAATTCCTGACAAAGTAAAAAATATACACCTTATTGCTATATGCGGCACAGGCATGAGTGCGCTGGCCTGCATGCTTAAGGATATGGGTTTTGAAGTATCGGGCTCGGATCAAAAAACCTATCCTCCCATGAGCGACTTTCTCTCTATCAAAGGGATCAAAGTTAAAGATGGTTTTAATGAAAAAAATATTTTCAGCGCTCTTGATCTTGTAATTGTCGGAAATGCAGTAAAAAAGGATAATCCTGAAATTAATAAAATGAACAAGCTGGGGCTCAATTTCTGTTCAATGCCCCAGGCGATTAACAGGTTTGTTACAGATGGTAAAAAAACAATACTTGTTACCGGCACTCACGGTAAAACAACTATTTCTTCTATTATGGCCTGGATTCTTTATGTTGCGGGGCTTGACCCCTCATTTATTATTGGAGGAATATTAAGAAATTTCAACAGCAACTACCGTCTGGGCAAAGGAAACTTCATTGTAATAGAGGGAGATGAATACGATACGGCATATTTTGACAAAGGGCCAAAATTTTTACATTACGATCCCCACATGGCGGTTATTACAAGTGTTGAATTTGATCACGCCGATATTTTTAAAGATATTGACCATGTCAAAAAGGCTTTTGATATTTT
>DAOWEW010000237.1 GCA_030638305.1 Desulfobacteraceae bacterium | reverse complement strand
TTTTTCCCTATAATTAAACTTAGTTGTTCTGACTTAACTTTAAGCTTATCTGCATCCTGATAAAGTATTTTTAAGACAATATAAATATAATTGTCAAAATCTTCTGCTTTAGGACGCTGGCCGGTATTTACTATGTCCTCCATAACAAGAGGATGTATACCAAAGTGTTTACATAGTTTTTCTATAATATCAAGCTGATAAACTCCATCTATGTTTATCCATGTGGCTGATGTCTTATCTTTTAAGGGAAATAATTCTTCAATTTCTTTTAACTCTTTTTCCTGTAGTTGACCTTCATCATAGTTAATTAGAGTAATTTTAACTTTTTCTGTTTTATGATCTCCGATATGAACCAGGGTTCCCGGAGCAAGACCTGCTTTTTTTGATCTTTTTTTGATAAGCCTTGGCATGTGCTTAACCTCCTATAATCCAGTAAAATATACAGCCATCTCACATCCAACCACCTCTTTCCATGCTTCATATTTTGTAACTTTTGAATTCTTCCTTTCTGATACCATGTTTTTTCATCAATTTATGTAGTTGACGAGTGCTGATTCCGGATGTCTCGGCGCTTTCTTTTATTCGGCCATTGTTTGCAGCCAAGAGTTCCTTTAAATAGCACCTTTCCGTCTGTTCTATGACTGTGCGTCTCACCTCTGCCAGGCTGAGAGAAATGTTCGGCTCCACCCGTGCCGGCGAAGGATTGGACGTGAAAAGCTCATCAGGAAAGCTCTCAGGCGTTAATATTGGAGTGAATTCCAGTATGTAGGCACGCTCCATAAGGTTTTCCAGCTCACGGATGTTTCCCGGCCATGAGTACTTTTCAAAAGCATCAATGACATGAGGATGAACGTCATGAATCTCTTTAAGATCAAATTTCTTCAGCCTTTTAAGAATGACCTCGATAATATATGCGATGTCTTCCATTCTTTCTCTGAGAGGCGGGATCTCAAGTGGAAAGACATTTAACCGGTAATAGAGGTCTTTTCTAAATTGGCCGGCTTCGCACATGTTCTTTAAATCCGCATTTGTGGCCGCTATCACCCTCACATTGGCCTTGATCGTCTCTTCTCCGCCAACGCGATGAAAAGTTCCATCCTGGAGTATCTCCAAAAGCTTGATCTGCGCAGAGGGCGTAATGGTGCCAATTTCGTCAAGGAAAATCGTGCCCCCTTGAGCGATCTCAAACTTGCCCAGCTTTCTCCGGACAGCCCCTGTGAATGCACCCTTCTCATGTCCGAACAGCTCGCTTTCCAAAAGTGTGTCAGGGATCGCTCCGCAATGAACGCTGATGAACGCGCCGTCCTTTCGGTTGCTGTGCCGATGAATCAGTCTCGCCAACACACCTTTTCCCGTTCCTGTTTCACCGCTCAGGAGAACCGTGCTTTTGGTTGGCGCTACTGACCGCACCTTATCAAAGAGTCTTTTCATCAAGGGACTTCTCGTGCGTACGATTTCAAGTGAATCCTCCTGCCAGAATCTGTCTCGAAAATAATCAAGCTCCGATTCCATAATAATAGATTCATAAATACTCTGGGTAATATAGTTGACCTCATCCGGGTTGACAGGATAGGTGAGGTAATCGCTGGCTCCCGCCTTAACGGCCATTACAGCCTCTCTGATCATTTCTTGAGATGACATGGCGATAATTTGAGCTGTAGGATACGCATGCCAAAATGGTTGCAATGCCGTCTTATAGTTGTTGTTAAGCATTGACTCACGAAGAACTTCTACATCTATAAACAGAAATTCATACCGCTTTTTCCGGGACATCTCCAAGCAGTCATCCTTGCTGGATGCCGCATCGATCCTGTATTCGGATCGCAAGCTGGTCCGGATTGCATTACAGGCCGATTGATTTTTGGAAGCAACCAGAACGCCTTTCATCCATACCTCCACGGTTACGTCAATAGTGATTGAGATTATAGCAATGCATTATCATGTTTCAAACTTCGAATTCTTCCCCAAATATTACACGAAAAGCCTAAAGCCTTCAATACAAAAAACAGAACTATTTGTTCTTATATAAATTAATTATATCACCCAAAACCTGCATAAACAGTCTCAAAAAATTTAAATTACTAATAGTTTCAATGGGTTTAATGATATATGCTTGAATCTTAACAAAATGGCACAAATGTTGCTTCCTAAAAATATTTTCTGAAATATCGTTCAGAATAACCATCAATTATAACTATAAATAACGGAGGTAATAGTATG
>DAOWEW010000127.1 GCA_030638305.1 Desulfobacteraceae bacterium | reverse complement strand
GAATATTTTTTCACAAGTTCCTTCAATCTACGACGAGCATTTGCTTTATCTCCAAGATTAAAGAATGCAAATCCCTGCTTCAGAAGAGAAGCCGGCATTTTATTTCCTTTTGGATATTTTTCTATAACTTTCTGATATTCAAGTATGGCTTTTTCATACCATTTTTCACTGTAATAAATTTCACCTATCCAAAACTGGGCATTATCCGCATGCGCCGACTTTGGAAATTTATTTATTAAATTTTTAAAACCATTGCGGGCAGTTTCAAAGTCTCCTGCATCAAATGCCTGTTTGGACACTGTGTATAATTCATTTTCTGAAAGCTCTTCCTTGAATTGGGGCTTTGATTTTATTTCCAGATCATTTCCATTTGATTCAAAATTGAGGTACTGCTCTAAACGTGTTATGCGATTTTTATTTAAACCGGCAGAGTCTTCTATTCTTTTAAACCGATTTTCGGTCATTTTATCTAAATTGGATAATTTTTGCTTTACCAAATAATCAGTTTCGTCAATTCTTCCGATTATGGGTCGCATTTCAGCTTTCAACTGATCCTGCATTGCATGCAGTTTGGCAGATTTATTTCTAAGTGTTTGTTCTTTTTCTTCCAGCAGGTTAATGTATTCTTCCAGCCTGGTTTCCAGCCTTTTATTATATTCTTCCGATGTTGCAATGCGTTGGTCAATCAAAGACATCCGATTTTCAAGCATAACAATATCGCCACGCATGGAACATCCACACAAAATATTTAGAAATACTAATAAGAATAAAGCAAAATATTTCATTGCAGAGATAAAGCCCTTTTCAGAAAAATGGTAATTTAATAGTTAAAGACAGTGCCTAACGTATGTTAAAATGAGCTAAATGCCTAAAGTTAAAGAATTCTGCCATTTTATATAGATTTCTTAAGTAACTTTAGGCACTGTGTCTCATTCATAACTATCAACTACTTTAGAACAAAATGGTCGCGCCTGTTTTGTGACCATGCTTCACTATTGTGTCGGGGATCAGCAGGATGCTCCTCGCCATAGCTAATTCTTGTTAAGCGTGATTCTGCAATACCGAGATCAATCAGGAAGTTCTGTGCGCTTTGAGCACGCCTGTCGCCAAGGGCAAGGTTATAGTTGTTTGTTCCGCGTTCATCACAATGGCCCTCAACAATAATTGATTCGCCGGGATTATTTCTCAGCCATTCAGCTTTTCTTTTTAAGACTTCCTGAGCTTCAGGTTTAAGATCAGACTTGTCAAAATCAAAGTAAACATTTTCATTCATGAATAAGTTTCTTGCTGCAATTATTTGACGCTTTGCAGTTTCCTCTTGACGACGCTTTTCAGCTAAAGCGCGTTGTTTTGCAGTCTCTTGTTGTCTTGCAAGGTTTTGTCTTGCAATCTCTTCCTGCTTTGCTTTTTCAGCAGCCAGTTTTGCAGCTTCGTCTTCCTGGGTTTGAGCAGAAAGATCAACCTTAACTGTCTTCTTTGCACAAGAAGAAACGATCAGCAATCCTGGAATTACTAATAAAAGAGACAAGCATAACAATAATTTTTTTTTCATTTTTTTCCTCCTTTAGGAATTGATTAATTTTTTAGTGATTATTTACTTCCAAGTCCCGTAATACCTGACTCATGGAGACCATTCAGGATCTGTCTGCTCACCGGACAAGGCAAGCAAACGCCTCTGGTCAGTTCCATAAGTAGTCATAACATAGATTCTGGAATGTCCTTCACGAGTTGAACTAAACGCAATGAGACTTCCATCCGGCGACCATGTGGGGGACTCATTATTTCCTGCGTTGTGTGTTAATTGTAATGCCGAGCTTTCTCCTGCAGCGTCTATTGTGTAAATATTGATCTCTCCATTTTCCATGCCTGAATATGCTATTTTATCACTTTTGGGAGACCAGCCTGGACATGTATTGTATCTTCCTTGAAACGTCAACCTCTTTACCTGCCCTGAATCTAAATACATTATATAAATCTGGGGCGAACCCGACCTGTTTGAGACAAATGCCATTTTGCTGCCATCAGGAGAAAACGTTGGAGAGACATCAATTCCCCAGTTATTTGTTAATTTTTTAATAATTTTTCCTGTTCCGGTCAACAGATAAATTTCTGAGTTACCGGAAAACGAAAGAGCCGCAGCAAGAGAAAATTTGCCTGGTACCCATGCCGGCGTAATATTTAACCCTTTTTGAGCTACTACGGCACCATGCTTATCTTTTAGATGTTTTATATAAAGATCAGGCGTCCCCTTTAAGTAAGATGTATAAGCTATCCATTTTGCATCTGATGACCATGCAGGAGAAAGAGTTATAGATTTATCACAGGTCAATTGTTCAGGATTATGTCCGTCAAATTCACATAAGTATATATTTTTGTTTCCGGAACTTGTGGATACAAAAGCTATTTTACTATTAAAAATTCCTTTGCTGCCGGTAAGTTTATATATAACCTCCCCGCAAAAACGATGTATCATTTTACGCTGGTTATTCACAACACCTTTATAGCTCTTGCCGACGATCAATAAACCTTTAAAAGAGTCATAAAGCCTGAGTTCCATTTCAATAATATCATCTTTTAAAAAAAAACCGCCTGTAATAAGAAGTTCGGCCCCTATACCTGTCCAGTTCTTGAAATTGATATTTGGAGCAATTATGCCGGATTTTTCAGGATCTGCAAGATAGGCATCCCTGTCAATTATTTTGAAGTAGCCGGTAAATTCCAATGATTTTGAGAGCAGATTTGATGCTTCTTGTGATAGAAATTTCTCTCCCTTATTATTATACGACATAGACTTGAACAAAGGAACAGCAATTGGAATTTTTCTTATAAAAGGGTTATTTATATCAATATAATCATATTCTGTTCGGCAATGAGCCGACTCAATCAAAAAAAATGCTGTTGCTATCAAACTTATAAAGATTATTTTGGTAAATTGTTTTGTCAACATATAATTTTAACTATTTGGTGCTTTTTTTCAACCCTGAAGGCGTAAATATCAGGCCGATGTTGTAATAAGTTTTTAAATATTCTTTTGGCAATGCAGGAAGCGGGTTTGATTTCTTAACAGCTTTTAAAGCGGATTCGTTAAAATAATTGTTGCCTGACTTTTTTTCAAACCATATATCCTTTATTTCGCCGTTTTGCATGATTTTAATAACAACCACTGCAATTAGATCAGTGTCGCCGCCGGTGAGCTGCTCGGAAAAAGCCCAGTTTTTTTCAATGTGATAAGGAATTTCCGCTTTATATATATCTATTTGTTTAAGAGCCCGGTAGCCTGTAGTCAAACCCCTACCTGGTATATTACCGCCCTGTCCAATCAGATCTTCTTCATTTACTTTAATATCTTTTGCTTCAGTTATTGCTTCCGCTTTAGTTTTTAAACGGTTAATTGCCGCTAAAACCGGATCCGGCCTCGAATTTTCAACCTGTTTTTCAATTCTTGTTATAGCGCTTTTGACAACCTTTGATGGCAAGAATGTCTCTTTTTTGAGCGATCTTTTTATTTTTTTACCTTTTGAGGTAGCAACGGACACAGTTTTTGAGCGATTCCGGTTGGCATTAATACTGGTAGATGGAAGTTGAGAAGCCGGAGTTGAGTGTATTTTTGAGTTAATCTCAATTCGCCCTGCCGTCTCTGATGCCGCTCCCTGAGCAGGCAACGTAACCATATTAACATTAATGACAGAAGGTAAAAACTTTTTATTATATGAATTATGAACTGGAAAATAAATCAAGATTCCAAAAAAAGTTGCATGGCATACCAGACAAACCGCAAAAGCCAAAACTAATTTCAGTGGGTCATTCCATGTACTGCGAAATAAATAAGAAGGAGCAATCATACTTTCGTCCACGTTCCTTATTTTTCTTTATTGGACTTTATGGGTTCTGTCACCATACCAAGTTTTTCAACGCCGGCTCCTTTTATTTCCGACATAACACGCATCACCATTCCATATGATATATTTTTATCAGCTTTTAAATAAATTTCCTGGCCAATACGTCCATCAAGGATTTTTATAAGTTTTTCCTGCAAAAAATCAAGTGTCACCTGATGGTCGTTTATATATACTTGATTGTTTTTATCTATAGTTATTATAAACAGGTCTTGTTCTGCGGGAAGCGGTTCAGATGTCGCTTCAGGCAGGGAGACATTGACACCCTCTATCATCATTGGAGCTGTAACCATAAAAATAATAAGAAGAACCAGCATAACATCAACAAATGGTGTTACATTTATATCAGACATGAAGCTATTATTATTTCCACCAAATGCCATTTTTTGTACCCTTTATGAACGTGGATGAAAGAACTTCACCAAGTAAGCGCACAGATTTGGGTCAGGTTTGTTCGATCTGAAATCACAAAAGTTGAAGGAATAGCGAGCTATTTCAAGATTTTTGTGATTTCAGATCGGGCAAATATGACCTGAAGCTGTGATGCATAGTTGGTGAAGTTATTTCATCCACGTTCCTAAGGTTCTTTAGAGCTGGTGGAAGATCTTGCTTTGAAAAAACACCGGCTCAATCCTTGATGACAAGAAAG
>DAOWEW010000254.1 GCA_030638305.1 Desulfobacteraceae bacterium | reverse complement strand
TGATCTGGAAGATTTTATCATTATTTTAAAAGAAATGGGTTTAAAAGGAATTGAAGTTTATTATCCTGAACACTCGCCACAGATTATTTCCCGGTTTGAAGATATGGCAAATAGACACAAATTATTGATGACGGGTGGCACGGACTTTCACGGTTCTTTGAAACCGAAACTCAAAATGGGTTCAGGAACGGGAAATTTTTTCGTACCTTATATATTATATGAAAAGTTGATGGAAAACAGATAAATCAAATATGAAACAGACAGATCTTTCTATTTTTGAACAAAAAATTTTTTATAAATTTAATAACATAAGTATTCTTGAAGAGGCCCTCAACCACAGTTCATTTGTTAATGAGCAAGATGATGCAAATATAAATGATAATGAGCGCTTCGAATTTCTTGGAGACGCGGTATTAAGCCTTGTTATAGGACATATTCTTATGCAGCGTTATCCCCACTTAACTGAGGGTGATCTTTCAAGAATGCGTGCAGGTCTTGTTAATGAGTCTCAGCTTGCTGATATAGCTCGTGTAATTGATTTGGGTTCTTTTGTAAGGCTTGGCAGAGGAGAAATTCAAACAAACGGTTGCAAAAAGAATTCCATATTGTCTGATACTTTTGAAGCTGTAATAGCCGCTGTATATCTTGATGGCGATTTTGATGAAGTATTTAAGATGATTGAAAATCATTTTTCCGATTTGCTGAATTCTATTGCTGCCTCAATGGATCATTACGATTATAAGAGCCGGATTCAGGAACTTGTTCAGGAAACTCACAAGATAACACCTCAATACAAAGTGCTTCAGGAAAGCGGGCCTGATCACGACAGGACATTTAAGATTCAACTGAAAGTGCGCGAAGTAAAAACAGAAGGAATCGGCAAGAGCAAAAAGATGGCGGAACAGGATGCCGCCAGAAAAGCTCTTAAAATTCTTGAAAATAAAAACCTGTGAACCGTGAACCTGACAACCTGAATAGTTACGAGAAACCTTTTATTGTTCCGGTTTTTTTGCCAAATATAGGATGCCCTCATAAATGTATTTTTTGTAATCAAACAGCTATAACAGGAGTAAAACAAAGAATACCTTCCCCTGAAGAAATTGGTTTGCAGATAAATCAGTTTCTAAGCTATAAAGGAAAGAACAGAAGTCCGGTTCAAGTTTCATTTTTTGGCGGTAATTTCCTTGGGCTTAAAATTGATTTCATAACAGCCTTACTTCGTGAAGCTACAAAATTTATAATTGACGGCAGAGTTGACAGCATCAGATTTTCCACACGTCCTGATACCATAGATTACGAACGACTGGATATTTTAAAGGAATTTCCTGTTGCCACTATTGAAATCGGTGTTCAGTCCATGGATGATAAAGTGCTTTGCTTGTCTGGACGGGGCCATACCTCTGCAGACACAGAAAAAGCAGTCAGTATCCTAAAAAGGAGAAATTATGAAATTGGCCTTCAGATGATGACAGGTCTGCCTGATGATAATAGGGAAACAGCCTTATATTCCGCAAAAAGAATTGCCGCACTTTCTCCTGATTTTGTCAGAATTTATCCTACCATAGTGCTTAAAAACACTATTCTGTCCGAATGGTATAAAGAAAAAAAATATACTCCCATGCCTCTTGAGCAATGTGTTACGCTTGTGAAAGATATTTATCTGCTATTCAGAGAAAAGGAAATACCGGTAATCCGTATGGGCATTCAGGCATCTGAGCATGTTCAAAGGGAATCAGCAATTCTGGCAGGTCCTTATCATCCAGCTTTCGGACATCTTGTTCATTCAGAAATATTTCTTGATATGGCCTCGTCTATAATTGAATCCGCCATTGAATCTAATATTAAATCCGGGGAAATTGATTGCTGTGATTCAGTCGGAATAAAAGTTCATCCGCACAGTATTTCCAAAATGCGGGGCTTAAAAAACAGAAATATCGAAATTCTTAAAACAAGATTTCACATTAACTCGCTTAAAATTATACCGGATTTTTCTGTCAAGAAAGATAAAGTTGGTGTAATCCCCATCCGCAGATTACGCAGATTTCCGCAGATTATTTAACAGAAATTTGTTCATCCATAACTTGATAGTTATAGAAATTTACATTTTTTAATCAATCATATATCTAGGATAGAAACCATCAGTCAGCAATAATGGCTATTAGCTGACAGCTCAACAGCTTATCAGTCTCAACAGCTTACCAGCTTATCAGCTCAACAGCTCGCCCAACGGGCACCAATCTATAACCTGGCAGTTTTCTTAAACCTTCCTGAAAATACTCAATAGAAAATGGACACTAAATTAAAAAAAATACTAAACAAGCCTTTCCCTGCTCCAACCCGCAACTTTCCGGATAATGCTTTTTATAAAGATATATCTCATCATATTCTTGCCGATTCCAATTATCTGATAACACTTCCGGGAGCAGGTAAAACATCTATTGCTTTGGGCATTATATCTGAAATAATCAGCCACAAAATCGTGTGGTATATTGCGCCCCCCGTCTCAGTTAATCCGTATCAAATTTTTCGCATCAAATCAGCCTTGAATAATGTGGATCTTACAGTAATGACCGAGAATGAAAAAAATAAGTCAGATTGCCGAATGGTAGTCTGGTCCTCAGATATTTTTATGAACTATCTTGCGGACCTTGACAGCCTCACAAGACCTGATCTGATCATTTTTGATGATGCAGAATTCCTTGGTCATCCTGACAAAGGGACAGTTTTGGAAACATGTTTACTTGGCCTGCCAGAGGCTGTTCCGGTATTGGTTTTGGCTTCTTCGGCTGCAAATTCAAAGAAACTGTCAGCATGGATGGAAGCAGTATGCAAACGCTCCTGCAGGTTGCTTGAAATAAATATTCCTCAAGTGCCAATAATACCAGCTTTTATTTCTTCCAAATGGGATACGGTACCGCTTGTGGATAGAAAACGGCTTTCCGGCAAAGTGAAACGTTTGTTAAAGGAAAAATCCGGCTTTAATAATTTTAAGGGAACTTCTTTTATTAAACAGCTTGTTTCCTTTATCAGAGCCGAAAACCTGACACCTGCTATTGTTCTAATGCCTTCAGAAAAAGACTGCGATCTGGCTGTTAATGCATGTTCCAAAATAATATCGAATGTTGGAGAGGTGTTAACGCAGCCTCAGATCACCACAGTATTAGACAGGTATCCTTTTTTAAAGGATTATCCCATGCTTACCGCAGCCCTGGCCAAGCAGATTGCACCATTTCATTCAAATCACCATCCTTTGTGGTGTACACTCGTAGAACATTTTCTATCATTTGGCAGCATTGATATTGTTTTTGTCACATTAGATAGCGTGGAAAAAATGATAAACAGGGTGAAAACAGCGGTGCTTTGTATTGAACAAAAAATTGTTGAAAATAAAAAGGCTTATAAAATTAATCAGTGGAAGATGGGTCGTATAGCCAACATAGTCGGACGTACGGAAACAGACACTGCAGGTTGTATTGCTCTGGTTCATACCCCTGATGTAGATGCCGTCAGGATTAAGGATATGCTGCTTCATACAACTGGCTCTATAAACAGCACATTCCAATGCAACTGTCGCTCAGTATTGGGCATTCTAACTAATGGCCTGGAGCCTGCTGCAATAATAGATCGTTTATTATTTAAATTCCAGAATAAGAGCTTTGAGGAACTTGATATGGAAGAATTTCAGGCGCAACTTGTTGAGGAATTACCGGATGCGCGCTGTATTACTCACATCAAGTCGGTTACTTCACTGAAAGATCTTTACCTTAAGCTGACCCTGGAAATCAGTAGCCTGGCCAATCGCATTAAAACAACCAATATCTCCGGAAAAAGCCAAAACCTGGATGAAAGACAACATAAACTTGAATGCAGGTTGTCTCAATTTCCTTGCAATGAATGTGTTCATCTTTCCTTGTGCCATAAAAGAGGAACAAAAAAATTTCGCATTCTTATAGAAAAATACTATGAAATACAAAGCAGATTGGAAAAAAGCATAACAGGTTTCATGATAGATTTTCAGTATTATGTCGAATGCCTCCAGGAATTCGGGCTGGTAAATCAGCAACATCATCTTACAAAAGAGGGAGTGCTGGCGCTAAGGACAGGTCTTAACTTTCCGCAGTCGTTGATTGAATGTATTCGTGAGGGGTTGCTGCCTGTCGATACTTCAGCAGCTTCTTTTGTTTTGATTGGTGGATTTGCGGAATGTTCGGAATATCCGGAATGGGACGATTTTA
>DAOWEW010000239.1 GCA_030638305.1 Desulfobacteraceae bacterium | reverse complement strand
GAACTTTCGGATCAGTTATCCCGCGTGATTTAATCTGTTTTTCAACCATTTTTTCGCGCTGGCGTTCATATTTTATGAGATCCTTTATCATGATAAAATCATTATCAAATTAACGAAGTTACGTCAAGAATTTAGACAGGAGATAGCAGAACCTGGTCTGCCAGGTTGACGAATGGCGTTGATTTGAGGTATAGAACGTGGACGAAATAATTTCCCCAGGCAGGCGACCTGGATCTGTGATGCATAAAATCCATAACCTTTAAGGCCATTATATGTACGGAATAAAACATCTAATAGTATCCATTTTATTCACTTTTCTTATTGTTGGCTTTGGTACGGCCGGCTATATGATTATCGAAGATTGGGGAATTTTAGATGCTTTCTATATGACCATAATTACAATGGGTACTGTTGGATACGGCGAGGTTCATGAAATCAGCAACACTGGAAGATTGTTTACCGTTTTACTTATCTTCTTTGGAGTTGGTTACTTTGTGTATGTAACTGGTGTGGTGGTACAATTTATGGTTGAAGGAAGAATGAGAACCATATTGGGGAGAAGAAGATTGGATAAAAAAATTAACAGATTAAAAGACCACTATATTATTTGTGGATATGGACGCATTGGAAGGGTTCTCTTCAAAAATTTACAAAAAAAGCTGCCTAATATAGTTGTTCTGGAGAAAGACAGAGAGCGGATTGCGGTAATGGATGAAGATAAAGTTCTCTATGTCTGCGGGGATGTGTTGAATGATGCAAATCTTGTTAAGGCTGGAATAAAGCGGGCAAAAGGACTTGTTGCTGTTTTAGCTACTGATGCGGACAATGTATTTCTTGTTTTGACGGCAAGACAGCTTAATCCTGATCTTTATATAATTGCACGGGCGTGTCAGGCCGAATCAAAGTCGAAATTACGGGCAGCCGGGGCAGACAAAGTTGAATCACCATATGAAATGGGTGGTGCAAGTATAGCTCAGAGTATACTTCGCCCTGCAGTGACGAACTTTCTTAACCTTGCTGTTAGTGCCAAGTGTAAAGATATTCAGATGGAAGAGATACCCGTAGCCTCTTCCTCTGCGCTAACCAACGTTATGTTAAAAGATTCGGGCATCAGACAGCGGTTTAATCTTATAATAATTGCAATAAAGAAGTCAGATGACAGCATGTTGTTTAATCCTTCTTTTGAAACAGTTATCAAGCCTGGAGATACAGTAATAGCGGTAGGGGAAGAAGCAAATCTAAAAAAGCTGGAAGATATATTGAATCCGTAAAAGCAGGGATTAGGGATCGGGGATCAGTTTGCAGGGACCACCCTGCCCATATTTCGGGTTTTCGTCCACGTTCCTAACCTAAAAAAATCTGCTAAATCCTGAAAAGCTTTAAAGAATTTTCTTTGAGTTTTTGATTTGCCTCGTTCAATTTATCTTCACTTGATATCACAGCTACAGCCTGTTTTTTTTCTTCCTGGCTGAAATATTTTTCCGCAATTTTTATTACCTGATTTCGTTTTAAGGAGAGGAGATTTGTTTTGAAACGGTTTCGAGCATCATCTGACAGTGAAAGCAGCTTTCTGTAAAATGCTTTTTTTGCAGCAATGCCCGGGGAATCCGGTTTATCTATTTCCGAACATATTTGAAGGATTGCTTCTTTGATGTCTTCCTCACTGTAGTCTCCTGACTTAATAAACATCATTGAGTCATCATATACTTTCAGGGTCGATACTATGTGCGGATCCCTGTAAGAGCAGAAACAGAAAATGCCGTTTTCCGAGTTGTATGTTGAAAAACCGCCGTATGCACCGCCTTTTTCCCGAATTTCTCTGTGAAGATACAGGGATCTAAGCATCTTGCTGATTATCGACAAAGCAGGTGCATCTTCATGTTCCATGCGCACGGTTTTAAATGCACGAGCTACAAATGAGACAGCAGAGTAAGTACTCCAGCCTTCCCTGATAATTTCATCATCAGGATATATTGCAGGAGAAATAAAACCGTCTGCCGGCTTTGCAGATGATGATTTTTCATCAAGCTTTCGTTGTATTGATGCAGCATGAGAAAATGCATTAGAAAGAGCGCTATCTTCTCCAATTAGCGCAATTTTGAAGTTAGTACCACATAGAAGATTTTTTCCTATGGATGACAGATTGTCAGAAACAGATTCAAGTTTATCATTGGTAAGATTGTCCGTTATATTTTTTATGGTCTGTAACTGGTGGATACCGTGCCAGGTTTCGCTTAAAGCGCAGGTAGTTGAAAAATTTCTTGAGGCAAGAGATATAGCCAATCCATGACCATTATGAATTATCATGGATTCCATTTTTGCTTTGTATTCAAGCAAAAGGTTTTTCAATCTATCAAGATCAAAAAAATCAAATTCATATAAAAGTTCTTTGATTATTTCAAACATCCTGTCCTGGTTCCTGACAAGGCATTTTCCGTTGAAGGTTATAAAAGGCAGGCAGGCTGCCGAGCCTGTTCCTTTAAAACTGGTGCGCGCACTCGCTGACAAACCAATGCCACCGGTATATGCATCAATTATTTGCGCCAATTCCGTATATTTTTTTGATTTTGTGCCGGTTTTGGAGAAAGCAAAACAGAAAAAAGGTACAAGATGAAGCATCTGATTTTGCAAAGCGCCTGCACCCGCTGCTGCAGAAAAATAGAAAATACCATAGGTGGGCTGATTATAACAAGACGCAGTACCTGCTGTGCAATATGTTTTAGATTCATGTACGATTTGAACAAAGGGCTGGATATCTTCAATTTCTAACGTTGGAAGACAGGAAACATCTTCTTTTTCTTCCTGCAGTTTCTTTAAGGCTTCAGTATCTTTATTTATTGTTGCAATCTCCGGTTGCGTTAACCCTGCCATTATAACTTCGAGTTCCCCTGCAACCCGTTTTTTTTCTTTTTCTTCCATTATCCGGTCAGGAGCAAGGGTGAGAAGCACTCTGTGAGAATTATTTATAAAATATTTTTTTATGCGGTTTTCAAACAGAGAACCTTTGGAAAGTTCATCACGAAGTCTGCCAAGATCCGCATCAAACTGCAGAACCCTTTCGGGCTTGCCTCCATGGAGCCAGTTGCCGGAGAAGGTTAAAAGCAAGCGAAGCCCATAAGGGTAAGGGCTGTTGGTTATTTCCCTGCGTTGAAATTCAACCTGATGAATAGCTGACTCTATAAGTTTATTATCAATTCCTTTGGTTGCGAGTTCATTTAAAACATTAAAAATAATAGATTCGATTTTGCCTGAGACGGATTTTTCAACGTCTTTAAGCCCGCAGACAAACATGGTGTCCTTGTTATTTGAGTCATACCCTGTTCCGTCGCTAAGATCTGTTCCAAGGTTTGAATCTATCAATGCCTTGCGCAACGGCGATGCTGAATTTCCAAGAAGGATTTGCCCAAGTAGAGTAAGCACCAGTACTTCAAAAGAATCTTTTATATCTGCCGTCAGCCACGCAACGCAAATCTGATATTTTTTTGATGGATCTTCATTTTTGCCGACAGGATATGAATAAGTTGCCTTTTTGGGTTTATCCCATCGGGATTGTGAAGGCACATCTGTTTCAGGGTTGATTTTTGTAAAATCTTTTAAAAATTTTTTTTGGATAAAAGACAGATGGTCGATTAAAGGCAGGTTTCCATATGTGTAGAAAAAAGCATTGCTCGGATGATAATGTCGTTTGTGGAAAGCCTTGAGCTGCGCGTAGGATAAACTTGGTATTACAGCGGGGTCCCCACCTGAATTATTGCTATATGTCGTGTCAGGATACAGCTTATTCAACAAAGCATGGGCCATTACTTCATCCGGTGAAGACATGGCACCTTTCATTTCATTATAAACTACGCCTTTATAAACCAAATGAGATGACTCATCCTTTTCAATTTCAAGGCGGTGTCCTTCCTGCTTAAAGCTGAGTTCCTTAATATCAGGGTAAAAGACAGAATCAAGATACACATCCATCAGGTTATAGAAGTCCTTCCTGTTCTGCGTAGAGAAAGGATACATTGTCCAGTCTGATGCAGTAAAGGCATTCATAAAAGTACTCAGACTTCTTTTCAGCATGGAAAAAAAAGGATCGCGTACAGAAAAATTCCTGGAACCACAAAGAACGGTATGCTCCAGGATGTGTGCAACACCGGTTGAATCAGCCGGCACTGTCTTAAAGGCTACTCCAAAAGTATTTTCCTTGTCATTGTTACTTAAATGGATATGTCCGGCACCTGTTGCAGGATGCTCTATATCATATAAAATTGATCTTATTTCTTTAAGTTCTACTATTTTTTTTATTAAATAGCCGCAGATATTGTCATTTTCTTTAATATCGGGATTATTTTGATCTAAAATATTTTCCATATAACTATCTTACTCCTCGCAATGACCGCTCGGAACCATAGGGTTTTATTCAGACACTATATATACACCACGGCTTTTGCGCTCAATCTTGTTTAGATGGTGAAGTCTGAATATGATGTTTCTAAGTTTTTTCTCCTCAAAGCCTGTTTCAGCCTGCATTTCAGCAAAATCCGCACCTTGCCCGGATTTCCTGATGACCCCCAGAACTATATCGGAAGCTGTTAAAGGAGAGTTGAAACCGGTTTTTCTATCTGAACGTTTGCCTTTGCCGGGTGCTGATATTGACTTAATCAGTGTTTCCATATGATCTATCTTTATCATAAGATTGGTTATATCTTGTTTTGTCGGAATATTATATTGCCGCATAAAAAATTTAACCATTGCATCAAAGCTTACCGGTTTCCCCCTTTTTTTTTGCATGATATCCTCACTGAGTAAGTGGTAAATAATATTTAAAAATATATTATATCAACCTACTTAATTATATGGAAAGAGTCAAGAAGTCTTAACTGTTCAAAGCTTACAGAACCAATGGTATTTTTTGGGGAAAAGGACCTCCGCAGATAGGATCTGGCCAAGCAATGCTTTGTTTCAATTCCCTATAGGTAGTGTAAAAAGTGACTAAACCGGTAATTGCTTCAAATGTTGCAATCTGTTTCAATTCCTTATAGGTAGTGTGAAAAGTAGGTTAAGTTATATCAACATATTTGTTGAACCCGAGTGTTGATTTCCACATTAAATGGACTTACATTTCCTGATTATATTGAATCAAGCGGATTCTTGTCAGATTGTTTTAAACGGTATTATATAGCAATGATTTTGTCCAATTGGCGACAATTATATTGTCCGGTTTTCTTCTATCTCACTATGAGAAAACAGATTTGCTTTTTTCGAACAATCTACATTAGTCGACAATTTGTCATGAGTGCCGATGGACGGCAATT
>DAOWEW010000201.1 GCA_030638305.1 Desulfobacteraceae bacterium | reverse complement strand
TAAAAATCAGACGCCAGTATTCATGCAACCCTGATGCTTTTGGAAAAAAACATCCCATGCCGATAATAGCGGCATTAATATTCTTTGTTGATTTTTTCTTTTCAGTACTCAATTGTTATACCTTATAGATGTAACGGTTATTTAATTAATTCCAATATTTCTGAAAGCTCCATTGGAGATATTCTGCCAACATTATTCGGCAATGTAATATTTTGGCTGCAAAGCCAATTTGCGCGTGTTGCAACAGCGGCTCCAAAAAGCAGGTTCATTGCAATTGTTACCGTTTCCCTGTTTTCATGCTTTTCAAGAAAAGAACCCTTTACCCATTCATTAAAAGCGCCTATGGCCGGACCGCACCATATTTGATAGTCGATTTTTCTCGAAAGATCGCCTGTTATTGCCCAGTTTGAACTGCGGCCAAGATATGAACGAAACATTAGAGACATCTTGTGTTTTGGATCATTTTCAGCCCGGGTTATTTGTTTTGGATCATTTTTAACAAAAAACTTCTTTGTATTTTCCCATTCATCCTTTAAGCTACACTTGAAAAAATCTTTTTCCAGTAGTTTTGTTTGAATTTCAGGTAGATTTTCAAGCCTGTCATATTTACAGTAAATATCATACAATTTTGCAGCGCGAAGCGGAAACATTGTACCTCGTTTTAATACCTGAACTTTTACACCCATTTCAAACATATCTGCTGCAGGAGCCATTGTTACGTCAGCCTGCCTAGCATCTGCAAGCATTTGACGAACGGCTTCCGAGGTTCCGGCCTCAACACAGGCCTGGTTGATAGTGCCGGTTAAAATATAGGCAGCCCCCATGGAAAAGGCGGCCGCTGCTGCTGAGGGCGTAGCAATTCCACCGCCAAGTCCTACACACAGAGGTTTTTTATACTTATATTTTTCAGCAAGCTCATCACGAAGCGCAATTATTGTTGGCAATAAAGAAAGAGCCGGACGATTATCGGTGTGTCCCCCTGAATCCGCTTCCGCAGTCATATCATCTGCTACAGGTATAGACCTCGCAAGAGTTGCTTCTTCTCGTGTAATCATATTTTTGTCAACAAGTTGATAAAGAATTTTATCAGGCGGCGGCGAGAAAAATTTTCCGGCAACTTCTACTCTTGAAACTTTTGCAATAATTTTATTCGGACAAACTATATTCCCGTCAACATCACGATGGATTCCTTTTACGCGAAAATAAACGAGCGGCAGAGTAATTTCAAGATATGCCGAGGCGCTGACAAGTCTGATCTTTCGCTTTAAATACAACTTAACTGTTGCCAATTCAAGATCAGAATTGTTGGGACTGTTTATAAGGTTAAATCCAAATGGACAGTTATTCATATTGTTTTGAAGTCTATCAATTGCGGATTCTATTTCATCAAGGGAAAGGCCTGCTGCACCAAAAAAACCCATCATACCGGCGCGTCCTGTTTTTTCGACCATTTCAACTGAAGTGATACCGTTCGCCATTGCTCCCGCAATATATGCATAACGAAGATTGTGCGCTTTTTTGAAGTATGGATCACCCAGATCCTGAGGATGAAACGGGGGAGCATATGCATATAACGGCTGACAGTTATTGTTTGATTTCAGGTTGTTCCCTATAGCAACTGAACCATCCTGAGAGACGGCAATCCTCCTATCTATACCTATCAAAAAGACAGGCCTGGTTACCTTTAATATTGAGCTTTTTATGGCCTGGTCACCAAATTTCGGATTAGTATTTCCTTTTGTCCACCAGCCGGATATCATTGTGTCAGCATCGGAAGATTGCATTATTTATTAGATATATTTCAAGTAATTAAAAGATAAAAGTGTAAAAAACTAAAATTCAAATACTAATAAATTTAGAGTTTTATGTCAAGAAAGATGAAAAATATATTAGATAAATCATTTAGTGATTGAAGATATCCCATTAATTTTATAAAAAAGACAGATCAAAAGCAATTTCACAAATCAACAATCAATAGGAGGGAATAATGCCAATTGCAACAATTAATATACTACCATTAGGCACAAATAGTCCAAGTGTCGGCGACTTTGTTGTTGACTGCATAAAAGTTTTACAGGATGCAGGGGCAAATTTTAAGATGAATGCAATGGGAACCGTCATTGATGGCGATTTGGACGATATCTTGATGCTGGTCAAGAAAATGCACGCGGTTCCATTTGAAAAAAGGCGTTCAGCGGGTAGTTACTATAGTTTCGATTGATGACCGTCGTGACAAAAAAGTTACATCCTCAGAAAAAGTGGAATCACTTATGAAGAAATTGTAGCACCTGAGTAGTCGCTTATTTCCTTGGATGAAATTTTTCGTGAATTTTTTTAAGATGCTCCCGGACCACGTGAGTATACATCTGTGTTGTGGAAATATCATCGTGGTCCAGCATAATCTGAACCGACCTCAAGTCTGCGCCGCCTTCAAGCAGGTGGCTTGCAAAAGAGTGCCTTAAACTGTGGGGTTTGATTTTCCTGATGATTCCTGCCTTTTGTCCATATTTTCTAAGCAGTTTCCAAAAACCTTGACGAGTCATGGGTTTTCCTGCCCTTGCTACAAAGAGATATGGACTTGCCACGTTTTTTAAAAGCTTTGACCTAAAAGTTTTTATATAGTAGTC
>DAOWEW010000248.1 GCA_030638305.1 Desulfobacteraceae bacterium | reverse complement strand
GGTCGTCGGTTTTGTTGATGACGATGAAAATAAGGCTGGCAAACAAATTCATGGAATAAAGATTCTCGGCAGAATTAATGAGCTTAAAGATGTTGTAAAAAACAAAGGTGTGGATGAAATTCTGATCGCTGCGCCGTCTATGGTTGGAAAAGAGATGCGGCGAATTGTAAAGATTTGCGAATTGACAAAGATTCCATATAAAACGTTGCCGGGCATGGGAGAAATTATTGACGGCAAAGTCAGTCTCAAAACAATTCGGGATGTTTCATACAAAGATCTTCTTGGAAGACATTCTGTTCAACTGGAAAATGATAAAATTTCGGATTTTTTGAGAAACAAGTGTGTTTTGATTACAGGAGCCGGTGGTTCGATCGGTTCTGAACTTTGTCGCCAGATCTGCAAGCATGGGCCATCCCTTGTGGTTTTGTTTGATGCAGGTGAAAGTAATCTGTATTCGATTCAGATGGAACTTAAGCATGTAGTTACTTACTTGAAATATCGGACTGTGCTCGGTCGGATACAGGACAAGGGACTGGTTGATGAGGTCTTCCGAAAATACAAGCCGGACGTAGTTTTTCACGCAGCCGCTTATAAGCATGTTCCGCTGGTGGAAAGAAATCCATGGGAGGCGGTATCTTCTAATATTGTCGGGACAAATACTCTCGTCAAAGCGGCAATTGCCCACAAGGTCGGTCGATTTGTACTTGTTTCTACAGATAAAGCTGTGCGGCCTACCAACGTAATGGGGGCGTCAAAGCGCATTACTGAAAAGATTGTGCAATTTCATCCATCAGGTCCGACCAGGTTTATGGCGGTGCGTTTCGGGAATGTGATCGGTTCTTCGGGTTCAGTAATTCCCCTTTACCGGAATCAAATCGCAAAGGGTGGTCCCGTAACTGTTACACATCCGGAAATAACCAGGTTTTTCATGACCATAGAGGAGGCCTCACAACTCATACTTCAGGCATTTACCATGGGAGAGGGGGGTGAGATTTTTATCCTTGAAATGGGAACGCCAATCAAAATACTTGATATGGCCAGAGACATGATCCGTCTTTCCGGCAAAGAACCTGATACAGATATCAAGATAAAATTCATAGGCCTCAGGCCGGGTGAAAAACTTTACGAGGAATTGATTACAGAAGGTGAAGGGATTGTAAAGACTGGGCATGAGAAGATTCTTGTATTGAAGAGCAACGTTCCGACGGAAGGCAAAACTTCCCATGAGCCGGACATTAACACTTTAAGCTGTCTTGAAGCAAAAATAAGGGAATTGAAGGCTTTGGCGGATTCGCACGATGCAAAAGGTATTAAGAAGAAGATGAAAGAGATTGTGCCGGAGTATATGATTTCAGATGATGAAGCGGTAGTGTAGTGCCTGAACGAAAACTGCTAATTTTCCCAATTTCTGTGTCAGGCGCAAATTTTAATCCTCAAAATACCCCATGTATTCCTGCGGTTAAAATTTGCTCCATCCTTGAACTTGAAAAAATTTTCTAGTTTTCGTTCGGGCACTATTGTGAGGAAGGTGAGTATGAAGAATCAGAGTATTTCAAAAATTGAAAAGCTTCTGGAAAAAGGGGTTAAGATACCCAATCCTGATAGTGTTGAAATCGGCAGTGAAGTAGACACAGACAGAATTTCCGGTGATGGCGTTGTTATTTATTCCGGGTGTAAAATTTTTGGGAGTTCTACCCTGATTTTAAAGAATACAAAGATTGGATATGAAAGCCCTGTAACCATTGAAAACTGCCAGATTGGTACAAATGTTGACGTTAAAGGAGGTTTTTTAAGAAAAGCTGTTTTGCTTAATAAAGTCAGCATTGGCTGTGGCTCACATATAAGAGAAGGAACAATCCTTGAAGAAGAAGCAAGTATTGCTCATATGGTTGGGTTGAAACACACTATACTTTTACCTTTTGTTACATTAGGCAGCTTGATTAACTTTTGTGACTGCTTGATGTCGGGTGGAACCGGCAGGAAAGACCATAGTGAGGTCGGAAGTTCCTATGTCCATTTTAATTATACACCGAATCAGGACAAGGCTACTGCATCTCTTATTGGCGATATTCCCAATGGCGTTATGCTTAACAAAAGGCCGATATTTCTGGGAGGGCAGGGGGGGCTCGTAGGCCCTTGTCGTCTTGCATTCGGCACTTTAACAGCAGCAGGTTCAATTTGCAGGCAAGATGAATTAAGACCGGATCGTCTCATTTCTGAAGGATTGAAGAAGAATATAAATATGCCTTTTACGTCAGGCATATATCGAAGTTCGAAAAGGATAATGAATAACAATATAATCTATATTGCAAACCTTATAGCATTCAAGCAGTGGTATCTACATGTTCGTTCAAAGTTTATTTCAGATGATTTTCCGGATATCCTTTTTGATGGCCTTAAAGAAAAACTTGATATGGCAATTGATGAAAGGATAAAAAAGTTAAAAGACTTCTGCCGGAAGCAATCTGATTTTTATAGACCTGATTTTCATAACATAGTGGAATCTCTTAATAAAATGCGTTTAAATGAAGGCGATAAAAGATTAAGAGATGTTTTTCTCAAAGATATTGATTCAGGTATAGAAAAGTCAGGTATGAATTATATATCAGTAATAAAAGGGCTTGATAATACAAGCGCTGAACTCGGAACAAAATGGCTGCAAGGGATAGTTGATAGCGTAACTGAGAGAGTATTTAAGTTTTAGGTTTTAGGTTGGAAGAAATCTATGAATAAATTATTTGGTACCGACGGGATAAGGGGTCTGGCTAATAAATATCCAATAACTGCTGAAATGGCTATGAAAGTCGGCAGGGCAGTTGCATATGTTTTTGGTAGAAAAAAAAGGGGCAGATTAAAAATAATTATAGGAAAGGATACAAGAATATCCGGCTATATGCTTGAATATGCTCTAATATCAGGGATCTGTTCCATGGGGGCAGATGCATACCTTGCAGGTGTTCTTCCAACTCCGGGAGTTGCATATATAACAGCTTCAACTGATGCTGATGTCGGTATTGTTATATCTGCATCTCATAATCCATTTTATGATAATGGGATTAAGATATTTAAGGGAGATGGTTTTAAGCTTTCAGATGAAATTGAGTCTGAAATCGAAAAAATATTGTTGAGTGATGAAATATCTTTAATTTGCAAAAATGTGCGAATGACAGGAGGAGTGTATAGAATAGATGCTGCGAGACAGAATTATATGGATTTCCTTTTGACTGACGTGCCGGAGAAGTTCTGTAAGGGAATGAAAATCGTTATTGATTGTTCAAATGGAGCAACTTGCAAGGTTGCTCCTGAATTGTTTGTCAGGCTCGAAGCAGAACTTGAATTGCTTTTTATTGACCCTGATGGAAGGAATATAAATGAAAATTGTGGTTCGCAACATACTGCGGAATTGAGAAAAAGCGTTTTGGAAAAAGGTGCGGACATTGGTCTTGCTTTTGATGGCGATGGTGACAGACTTATTGCTGTTGATGAAAAGGGAAATGTTATAACCGGTGATCAGATTCTTGCCATATGTGCAAAAAACATGAAAAAGAAAGGCCGGCTCAAAAACAATACAGTTGTCAGTACAATAATGAGCAATATGGGGCTTGGTATTGCGCTAAAAGATATGGGCATTAAACACATTAAAGCAAAAGTTGGAGATCGATATGTTATAGAAAGCATGATTCATTCAGGGGCTGTTCTTGGAGGCGAAGATTCGGGTCATATGATTTTTCTGGATTCTCAAACAACAGGTGACGGCATTCTTACTGCTTTAAAATTAATTGATGCTATAAAATATGAATCAAAGCCTTTGTCTGAACTCGTCAAAATCATGAATGTGTTCCCTCAGGTTCTTATCAATGTTGAAGTTAAAAGCAAGCCTGATATTTTATCTGTTTCGCAGATTACTGAGACAATAAAGGCGGTCGAGAAAAATTTGGCCGAAAAGGGAAGGGTGCTTGTTCGTTATTCCGGCACACAACCTCTCTGCCGTGTAATGGTAGAAGGGCCTACCCTGAAAATAACCGGGAAATATTGCCGGGAGATAGCAGATAAAGTAAAGGAGCAGATAGGATAGT
>DAOWEW010000047.1 GCA_030638305.1 Desulfobacteraceae bacterium | reverse complement strand
GGATTTACATGCAGGTCAACTCCAGGGCTTTTTCAATATTCCTGTGGACAATCTTTATTCCGCTTCAGTTATCCTGGATTATATAAAAACCAAATTTCAAGACAATCTTGTAATAATTTCTCCGGATGCCGGAGGAGTTGAAAGAGCGAGGGCTTTTGCAAAGCGTTTGCATGCGGATCTGGCCATTATTGATAAACGCAGAGATGCGCCAAATAAGGCCAAAGCTATGGCTGTAATAGGCGATGTCAAAGGAAAAATTGCAATCATCCTTGATGATATGATTGACACTGCAGGAACATTGATTGAAGCTGCTTCTGCCATTGCCGGCAAAGGCGCAAAGGAAATACATGCATGTTGTGCACATCCCGTGCTGTCCGGAGAAGCAGTTGAACGGTTAGCCGGTTCTTCTTTGAAAACTCTGGTTGTGTCAGATACCATTCCTCTCAACAGCAAAGCCGCAGCATGTGATAAAATCAGAGTTCTGTCAGTTGCAGATCTTATTGGGGAAGCGATAATGCGCAGCCATAACGGTGATTCAGTAACATCACTTTTTGTATAAAAATATTTTAAGGGGGAATTTTTTTGGAATTAATTGAACTTAAAGCAAATATAAGAAATTCTACAGGTAAAGGTCAGGCGCGGGTACTACGACGTGCAGAAAAAATGCCAGGGGTTTTTTATGGTCCTGAGACAGAACCCGTCATGCTTTCAGTCGAGATAAGTGATCTTGAAAAAGCATTAAAAAAGAGTCCCGCAAGTCAGGCTCTTTTTAATCTAACTATCCTCAATGGCGAAAACACCTCCAAGCCTGCCATGATCAAGGAATTACAGATCCATCCGGTTTCACGAGACTATCTGCATGTTGATTTCTATGGAATATCAATGGATCGTAAGATTAGTGTCAAAATTCCTGTGGTTGCCAAAGGAAAATCACGAGGTGTGGAACTGGGTGGAATATTGCAGATAATCAGACGTGAACTGGAAATACTGTGCCTGCCGGGTGAAATTCCTGATGCAATAGAACTCGACGTAACAGACCTTGATATTGGAGATGCAATCCACGTTAAAGAAATTCCATTACAGGGTGATATTGAGATTCCTGCGGATGTTGATTTTACTGTCATAACAATAGTTGCTCCGAAAGCTGAAGCAGAAGAAGAGGCCGAAGAAGGTGAAGAAGAGGCCGAAGAAGCTGTTGCAGGAGAAGAAACACCTGAAGCCGAAAGCAAAGAATAGTTACCTGCATGCCTCAAAAGAAAGCGTTTCTGGTGGTTGGTCTGGGCAATCCGGGTGATGCATATGTAAAAACCCGCCATAATGCAGGATTTATGGTACTGGATAACCTGGCAGATTTTTTGTCTGTTCCAGTTGAAAAAAAAAAGTTCAATGCATTATTCGGCCGCGGATTAATTGAAGGCTCTGAAATTATTCTTGCAAAACCAATGGCTTTTATGAATTTGAGCGGCATTCCGGCCCAAAAAATTTTAAACTACTTCAAAATACCATTTGAGGATATGCTTGTCATTCATGACGATATAGACCTTGCTTTTGGACGATTGCAAATTAAAGAAAATGGAGGACATGGAGGACATAAAGGTTTAAAATCAATAATCGAAACCGTTGGCAGCGGTAACTTTATCCGACTTCGTATTGGTATCGGACGTTCTGAAGACAATATTGATATCGCGAACTATGTTCTGGGTCAATTCAATACAAATGAAAAAAAGATTTTAGATAAAATAACCGAAAAAGCCCGTGATGCAGTAGTTACAACTATTTGCAAAGGTACAAAAAAAGCTATGAATATATTTAATGTGGTTTAAACCACGTTTCTTAATAAAATATTTGGTATTGAAAAATGGAATTAAAAAAATCTAACGAGAACAAAGAAGATAACAAGCCACTCAAAATTCCAAAATTTAAAGTAGGTGATCTTGCAGTCTATCCTGCCCATGGAGTTGGCAAGATAAAAGCTATTGAAACTAAAGTCGTAAACGGCGAAAAACATGATTTTTATATTCTTCAAGTTTTTGAAAAAAAAATGGTTATAATGATTCCAACCTGTAATGTAGAATCAGTCGGCCTGAGAAATGTAATAAGCCAAAAAGAAATTCCTGAAATTTACAAAGTTATAAAAACAGATCGGGAATCGCTTATTGATAAGCAGACCTGGAACCGCCGTTACAGAGAATATATGGATAAGATAAAAACAGGTTCTCTTTATGACGTAGCAGAAGTTTTTAGAGATCTTTATGTGCTGAAAATAACAAAAGATCTATCCTTTGGAGAACGTAAGCTTTTTGATACAGCAAAAATACTGTTGTTAAGTGAACTTGCAACAGCCCAAAATACTGACGAAGAGACTGTAATGTCAGAAATTGAATCTCTATTTAGTACTCCGAACGAAAATCCGAACGAAGAATAGCGGGTAACCCGCTGGAATATATTTACAACAATGCCCTGCAAAGGCAGTTTTACCATTCTTGTTAATGAACACGAATCTGGCAAGCGCCTTGATGCAATGATTGCGTCCCATATTTCCGATTGTTCCCGATCTTTTTCGGCCGACCTCATCCGAAAAGAAAAAATTCTCGTTCAAGAAAAAGTTAAAAAACCCGGCTACAGGGTAAAAACCGGTGATAATATCAGCGTTAGTATTCCTCTCATTGATTCTGAACCGATTCTATCAAAACCAGAGCCCTACGATATTGATATACTGTATGAAGATAAGCATATAATAGTAATCAACAAAGAGCCCGGGCTTGTTGTTCATCCCGCACCTGGCCATAATAAAGGGACGCTGGTAAACAGACTTCTTTATCATTACCCGGAACTTGAAGGCATTGGAGAAAAACTCAGGCCGGGAATTGTTCACAGGCTTGATAAAGACACATCCGGTACCCTGGTGGCTGTAAAAAATGATGCAGCGCATATAAATCTTGCGGCGCAATTCAAATCAAGAAAGATAAAAAAACTCTACCTTGCGTTAGTCTTCGGTGTTGTACAATCTGAATCAGGCTCAATTTCACTGCCGATCGGCAGACATGTTTCCAACAGAAAAAAGATGTCAACTGTAAGCCGAAAAAGCCGTTCTGCCGAAACTCTTTGGAAAGTAATCGAACGTTTTAACGGGGCAACATTCCTTGAGTTTGATCTAAAAACAGGACGTACGCACCAAATCCGTGTTCATTGTGCTGCAATTAACCATCCTGTTTTGGGCGATCAGGTTTATGGTGGCAAAAAGGCCGCAAAAAAGCTTCTGATAGAAAACAGATTAAATAAAATCATATCTGTACCAAGGCAAATGCTTCATGCATGGCGGCTTGAATTCGCACACCCTGCAACCGGAAAGGCAATGTTTTTTGAGTCTCCTGTTCCACAAGACATGAAAAAACTCATTGAAACATTGCGGAATGTTGAAAAAAAAGTGCCTAAAATGCCTAAAGTATGTTAAAGTGCCTAAAGTTGTGGTACGCTTTCGGCAACTTATGTTTTGAATCTACCTGGCTCCCAACAAAAATCAGGTAGTTACCGAGCCCTTGGCTCTTTTGGTGAAAAAATGCAAAAGAAACGATCCATGAACAAATGCTGTTTTGTCGCAATAGTTGCAATCCTGACCTCATTTTTTCTTTGTGCATGCGGAGGCTCTCGTCTGCCTATAGAAAAGATCAGAGCTTCCCTAAAGGACGTGCCAACGTATTCAATAGTTCTTGAAGACATGAAGGAAGAAGGCAATTTATTCAAGACTCATTATCATAAGTACCAAATAATCACAGACGATAAAACCACGAAAACTGATTGGCTTGAAGTGCCTGAAAACTATTTTAAGCAAAATACTTCTTTTCTCGGTATGACTATCTGGGTCAAGAAAGAAGGAAAAGAAAGCAAGGCCATCGGGCCGCCCGGTTATGAGTATGTCGGCAATGAACGGTACGGACAATGGAACACGAATTCATCCGGCCACTCGTTCTGGGCATTTTACGGGCAATACCACTTTATCTCCGCCCTGTTGGGGCATAATCCGATTTACCGTAACCATTACACTAATTACACCAGATCCAGCGCACAAAATCAGCCTTATTACGGGCACAACAAAGAATACGGCACCAATGGATCTCTGACCAAAAAGCAGAAGCCAAATTTTTACTCTCGGCGAATGTCCAGGATGAAGGCACAAAAGGCTTCTTTTTCCGATAGAGTCAATCAACGCACCGGCCGAACCCGGACAAGCGCCCGCGCTCGGAGCGGTAGCTGGGGGAAATAATCTATGAAAATTGATACCATCATTACCGGTTTGATCCTGATCGCCGCCTTTTACGTCCTGTTATTTATCGGCAAGATAGTCAACGACTTACTGCACCGGGAATACAAGCTCAACTTTGAGCTGGTCGAAAAAGACAACGCTGCGCTGGCCATCGCCTTGGCAGGGTACTACTCCGGCCTGGTCCTGGCCATTGGTGGAACTCTAATCGGACCTGGTATCAGCATTATTGATGATCTTATGGATCTGTGTATCTATGGTCTTTTAAGCATCATCCTTATCAATGCGTCCTGGTATATCTGCGACAAGCTGATTTTGTTTAAATTCAAAATAAGTGAAGAGCTGATCAGAGATCACAACCAGGGAACAGGGGCTGTTTCAGCAGGGATGAGCATTGCTTCCGGTTTTATTATGTTCGGATCTGTTCAGGGCCAGGGGGGAAATATCTGGACTGTAATCGTTTTCTGGGCTATTGGACAGATCATCTTAATCCTGGCCGGATTGATCTACAATCTTATAATTCCGTACAACATCCATGACGAGATTGAGAAAGATAATGTGGCTGCGGGTGTGAGTTTTGCCGGTGCCCTGATCGCTGTCGGGGTCATCATTGGCCTGGCCGCAGAAAGCGACTTTGAATCCTGGGCAACAAACTTGCCTGACTATCTTGGATATGCCGCCATAGGACTTGCCTTGCTTCCCCTGGTTCGTCTGCTTACAGACAAAATTCTCCTGCCGACAGTCAATCTATCTGACGAAATCGCCAGCCAGAAAAAACCCAACGTAGGAGCTGCGTACATTGAGGCTTTTTCTTACATCGCAGCAGCTTTTATTATCTATTGGTGTGTATAGGGTGATTGGAAAGTGATTTTTCCCCCATCCCATAGAACAAAATGTTCCGTATAAGCCTTGTTCTGAAAACAGCAATCTTTGCTACCGGTTGTGCCGGTATTGTAGCTGAATTCGTCCTGTCCACACTGGCCACATACCTCATCGGCAATGCTGTCTTTCAATGGACCATTGTTATGTCGTTGATGCTATTTGCCATGGGCATGGGCAGCCGACTGAGTAAGTACTTCAAGGACAGGTTGCTGGATACGTTTATCCTTGTTGAATTCGGTCTCTCCATACTTTGTTCCTCTTCAGCAGTTCTCGCTTATGGCCTGGCCGCATACACTGCTCACATCAACCTCCTCATCTATCTCACAGCCATGGTCATCGGTGGGTTAATAGGTCTTGAGATTCCCTTGGTAACAAGACTTAACGAGACTCATGAGGAACTGAGATCCAACATCGCCACTATGATGGAAAAAGATTACTATGGATCACTTCTCGGAGGTTTGTTCTTCGCTTTTTTTGCGTTGCCCTATCTTGGTTTGACTTATACTCCAATCATCCTGGGGGCCATTAACTTTCTTGTGGCTTCACTTCTTTTGTGGTCTTTTTTTCATCTTATTCAAAGAAAAAAAATGGTAGTTTCCGCCTTTGCAGGGTGTTGTCTTTTTCTGATTTTCCTGACTGTCCTGGCAAAACCGATCATTATATACAGCGAGCAACGTCAATATAAAGACAAAATTATTTACACTCAGCAAACTTTATACCAGAAAATTGTGATGACACAATGGAAGAAATATTACTGGCTGTTTATCAACGGCCAGCAACAATTTTCCAGCTTTGACGAAGAAAAATACCATGAGCCACTGGTACACCCGGCTATGAAGCTTTCAGCCAATCGGGAAAAGATCCTCATTCTTGGAGGTGGTGACGGACTGGCTGTGCGGGAAGTTTTGAAATACTCGGATGTAAAATCGGTTACCATTGTGGACATTGATCAGGCCATGACCGATCTGGCCGCCCAACATCCAGCGCTGGTCGATATCAACAAAGCCTCAATGAATGACTCTCGGCTAAAAGTCGTCAACCAGGATGCCAGTAAGTTCCTTAAAGAAGATGACCACTATTACGGAGCTGTTATCATTGACCTGCCGGATCCGGATTCAATTGACCTTATGCACCTCTATTGCGTAAATTTTTACCGGTTGGTGGCAAAACATCTTCGACCAGGCGGGGTCATGGTCACACAGGCAACCAGCCCATACTTTTCCCAACAAGCCTTTTTGTGCATCATAAAAACAATCAACAAAGCAGGTTTTACTTCCCTGGCCTATCACAATCAGATTCCAACCATGGGTGAGTGGGGCTGGGTTATGGGAGTAAAAGCTGCGGAAATGGACAAACAAACCCTGAAACAAAGAATTCTAACCGCAGATTTTGACACCCTTAAAACCCGTTTTCTTAACAATAACGCTATGGTTTCGATGATCCATTTTGGCAAAGGGGTAATTGATCACAATCAGATGGATAAGATCAAGGTCAATACCCAATTAAATCCGGTTCTTCAGGATTACTACAGGGCTGGAACCTGGAGCATGTATTAGGGCGTCAAAAGCACACTTACTATCCGTTCCGCCGCTTTTCCATCCCATTTATCCGGAGTTCTCCCCTTTATACCAGCACCGTTCAATATCTTTTCAGCCGCAGCAAGTATATTATCAGGTTTATTCCCCACAATTACATTTGTTCCGATCTCACAAGTAACCGGCCTTTCCGTATTCTCTCTCATTGTAATGCATGGGATGCCCAAAACAGTTGTTTCTTCTTGCAAACCGCCACTGTCGGTAAGCACCATTTTCGCATGCATATTAAGGTGCAAAAAATCCAGATATCCAAGGGGTTCAACTGTCCATATCCCTTCCACCCTGTTACTGCTTGAAAAATAATGGGAAAACCCAAAAAGATCGACCATCTTTTTCGTTCTGGGATGAATGGGAAATATAATTGGAAGCTCCCGAGCAATTTTTGACAATGCTTTCAAAATCCCCTGAAAAATATTTTTATCATCCACATTGGACGGGCGGTGAAGGGTAAGTGTGGCATATTTTCCAGGCTCACATCCAAATTTGTTTGCAAGCTCAAGTTTAGCGGCTGTTTTTTTATGCTTTATGAGGGTATCAATCATCACATTACCCACAAAAAATATTTTTTCCTCGGGTATGCCTTCACTCCTGAGGTTTTCGTTTGCAAAATGATCCGTTGTAAAAAGATAGTCGCATAATACATCAGTGCAAAGCCTGTTTATCTCCTCGGGCATGGACATATCTCCGGAACGTAAACCAGCCTCCACATGAGCCACCTTAATGCCCAGTTTTTTGGCGGTAATAGCGCAGGCCATGGTAGAATTCACATCACCCACCACAATTATTAAATCAGGTTTCTCCCTGATGCAGACCTGTTCAAACTCAACCATAATTTTAGCGGTCTGCACTGCATGTGAGCCCGAGCCAACCCCAAGGTCAATATCCGGCTTAGGCATGCCAAGATCGTCAAAAAAAGCCTTGCTCATTTTTTCATCATAATGCTGACCCGTATGCACCAGCATCTGATTTATCCGGTCAGGATAACGGTTCATTGCCTCAATGATCGGGGCAATTTTCATAAAATTCGGCCTTGCACCAACAATATTTAAAATTTTCATAATAATTAAATTAGCGCCCTTTGGGCTGACTTTTTATAACCCATTGATTTAATAGTCAATAAAATGGAAATTCCTATACTATAAATTTAGAATTAGATGCTGAACCAAGCAGAAAAACGCTGATAATACTTTATATCTGTGTTCATCTGCATTCATTCATCCTCCTTTAAATTCAACACCATCCGCTTGATCTCTGCCTTAGGATGCCTGAATTCAAAAGCTGTGCTTTATTGTTTTATTTCGTCCATGTTCCTTACACTCAAATCACATAAATAAGGAGGCATTTTTTTGCATTATATCGTACTCATTCTCGGTCAAACCTGCTCCACAAACAACTCTTTTTGCCATTTTTTCATCAATCAAATCTTCGGGTGCATGTGTATCAGTGTTGATGACAAGCTTTACACCTGTTTTCCTGGCAAGCTTTGCAACATGTCCGTTGGTCAGAGAATGCCCCTTACGGGCAGATATTTCCAAAAAAATTCCATTCTTTTTTGCTTTTAAAGCT